>JALXBY010000135.1 GCA_026991215.1 Anaerolineales bacterium | reverse complement strand
CCGCGAACTGATACAGGAACTCGGCCCGGCACTCCGCGTTCGCGCCGGCATCCAGCAGGTAGGCCATGTGCCCCCGCGCGGTGGGCACGGGCACCATGAGGGCCGGCCGCTTCAGGCCCGGCATCCGGCCCAAAAGGAGCAGGGCATAGGCCAGCACGCCTGCGGTGTTCCCCATGGTCACGAAGGCCTGGGCCTCCCCTTCCTTGAGCAGGCGCATGCCCACGGCCATGGAGGAATCCATCTTGCGGCGCAGGTCCCGACCGGGTTTGTCCATGCCGGTGAACACCTGAGGCGCGTGCACCAGGCGGATGCGCGCACGCACCTCGTTCGGCAGGTCCTGCAGGGCCGGGGCCAGCCGGTCTTCCGGGCCGACCAGGAGGAAGGTGTCTTCGGGCCAGCGGCGGGCGGCTTCCCGCACGGCCCACAGTTCGGGTTCGGGATGGGCGTCGGTGCCCATGGCGTCCAGCGCGATGCGCATCGGTCACGTCTCCGGGAACTGGGATTCGCGGAACTCCTGGACCTGGTAGGTCCAGACCCGCAGGGGTTTCTTGACCCAGGCATCGGGCATCAGGCCGGCCTTGAGGCTGAGGTGACTCAGGAACGCGTAGGGATCCGGGAGTTTTTCCCACACCTGGGGCAGGAAGGTGGCCCGCGCGCCGGTTTCCGGGTCCTCCAGCACCACGCCGTCCACGTTGGGACGCAGGCGCTGGACCAGGTCCTCAGGGCCCTCGTATTCCAGGGGCTGCAAAGGGGTGAGCACGCTGACCTCGACCTCCAGCGCGGGCAGTTCTTCGGGGGTCACCGGGGGGAAGCGGGGGTCCTCCAGGGCCGCTGCGGCCGCGTGCAGCACCACGTCCTGGGCCAGGGGGAAGCGGGGTTCCAGGCCGCCGATGCACCCGCGGAGGCGGCCCTGCCTGTACAGGGTGACGAAGGACGCGCCCGGCTCCCGCAATCGCGGGGGCAGGGCCGCCAGGTCCGGTTGCGGCAGGGGCTGCCCCCGGACCGCGCGCTCCACCGCATTCCGGGCCAGCCGCAGCAGGATGCGGCCCTCTTCAGGGGAAAGCCAGCCTTCATGGGTCATGCCCGGCCTCCGGCAGGGGTGCGGTTCCATTATACAGAGCAGTCGGTGGTGCGCGGTCAGCATGTGCGGTCGGCGGTCAGCGATGCGCAGTCAGCAGACGGCTGACCGCGGTCAGCGGACCGCGGACTGCGCACTGCGGACCACGCCCTGCTGGCTGCCAACTGCCGACCGCTGCCAGCCGACCACCGCCCGCTACCTACAGCGCACTCACTTCCCCCAGCCACGCCCAGCCAAAGGTCTGCTTTTCCGCGGGCGCGTAGAGCACCGTGCCGGGCCGGGGGTCATGGCGGTACAGCCGGCGGACCACCTGCCGCACCTCCGGCACCCGCCAGAAGACCAGCAACCGGCCCTGGTAGGGGTCCTCGGTCCAGTACCCAAGCCGCAAGGGAAGCGGCGCCCGCTTGAGCACGTACCCCTTGAGTTCCTGGTAGAAGGCCTCCAGACCGGGCAGATGCTGCCGGAACAGGCGCCATTCGGCATCGGCCAGGGCCTCGGTGAAACTGCGGCCCGCCGCGTCCAAAAACCGGTACTGCTCCTCGGTCAACGGCACATCCACCTCCAGGACCGCCTTCGCGGTCTCCAGGTGCTCGTCCTTCAGGACTTCCCCGTCCCTGAGCCGCACCCACCAGGCCCGCCGCATCTGCACGTTGGGCAGGGGCAGGTCCGGGATGGACAGGTCGCGCAGCCAGGGCCAGCGCTCGAAAAGCAGGGCCTCCAGCGCGGCCATCAGTTCCGGCAGGTCCCGCTGGGGCGCCTCGGCCATGACCTCGCGGCGTACGGCCTGCCGGAAGGCTTTGTCCCGATGGGTCGCGTAGACGAAGGCCGCAGTCCACAGGGCCTGCTGCACCTGGTCACCGGGCAGGTAGGGGGTACCGTCTTCCAGGCGCGGGAAACCCTGCGGCGTTGCCACCACCGGCGAATACAGCACCAACTTCATCGCCTTGCTCCCCACATGGAATGTGGGGGGAAGGCCGTGCCTTCCCCCTTTCCTCAATCCATGGCCGCGAGCATCTTGTCGATGCGCTCGGCCACGTCCACGTCGAACAGGCGGATGGTGGGCACCAGCCAGGTCGCGAAGTAGCGGTCGTCGCCATCCTTGTTCTCACCGAAGTAGACCAGGCTGAAACGGCCCGACTCGGTACGCTTACGGATGATGTCCCTGGCCTCCCGCAACGCGCGGCGCATCTTGTTGGGCAACATCTCGAAGGGGTAGGCTTTGCCCTCTTCCCCCCGCTTTTGGATGAACTCCGTGGTCAGGCCGCTGGAGTGGAAAGCCTCCAGCAGTTTCCCAAAGCCCCGCTTCTTGAAATAGGCCAGCAGCAACTCCGCGGCCGGCAGGGTGAAGAGCAGGGTCTCCACACCATTGGGGTCCCGATAGAAGGCCCGAATCACGCCCCGCCGCTCCTCCAGGCCGACCCGAATCAGCAACTTCGCGCCCTTGGGCAACTCGGAGAGGATTTCACGGACCTCATAGGTTTCCCCGCCTTCTTCGTACACGTCGCCCACCTGCCGGCCTTTCTCGGTTTCGGAAACGAACACCGCTTCCTGGCCGCCCCGCAGCCCGAAGATAAGGTCGAAGCCCCAGGCCTTCAAGCTGCGCAGTTTGACCTCGATTTCCTCCGGGATGTCCGTCCAGTGCTCCCGCACGAAGGTGTTCAGCGCCCGCTGGTGGCGCTTCTCCAGTTCCTCCAGGCTGATGTGACCGCGTCGCTTTTTGGCCATCGGCTTCTCCTCCTTGGTGGGATATGGGTGATTTTGCTTACTGTAACGGGGCTGTATAGACATCGCGTTAGTGGATTCTGGAAGGTATGTTAAAGGCAGTGAGCAGTGAGCAGTGCGCAGTGCGCAGTCGGCGGTCAGCGGTCGGCACGAAAATCCAGGTCATAAGGAGGACGAGATGACGGACGTACACCGGGAACATGAACACCACCATCCGCCAGAGGGGGAAGGCCGGCATGCGCGGCCCGCCGCGGGCCATGCCGCGGCCCATGGCGGTGCAGGAACCCATACCCACGCCCATGACCACACCGGGCATGCCGGGCACACCGGCCCCGCTGTGGGCCACGGGCGGCACCAGGCCCATGAACACCGCGGCCATGCAGGTCACACCATGGGGCACGGCGGCCACGAAGGGCACGACCACGGCGGCCACGTGGACCACACCGGCCACGAAGCCATGTTCCGTAAGCGCTTCTGGGTCAGCCTGGTCCTCAGCATCCCCGTGCTGCTCTACAGCCCCCTGGTGCAGCGGGTGCTGGGCATCACCCCGCCCGCGTTCCCCGGCAGCGATTGGGTCGCCTTTGCACTTTCTGTAGTCATCTTCTTCTACGGCGGTCTGCCCTTCCTGCAGATGGCCGTGCCGGAACTCCGGCGCCGCGCGCCGGGCATGATGAGCCTGATTTCCCTGGCCATCACCGTGGCTTTCGTGTACAGCGTGGTGGCCCAGTTCACCGGCCTGGGGGAACCCTTCTACTGGGAACTGGTCACCCTGATTGACATCATGCTGCTGGGCCACTGGATGGAGATGCGCAGCATTCGGCAGGCCTCCCGCGCCCTGGACGAACTGGCCAAACTCATGCCGGATACCGCGGAACGCATCCGGCCCGACGGCACCGTGGAGACCGTGCCCGTGAGCGTGCTGCGGGTGGGCGACATCGTCCTGGTACGGCCTGGCGCCAGCATCCCCGCGGATGGCGAGGTCATCGAAGGGGAATCCCACGTCAACGAGGCCATGCTCACGGGTGAATCCGTGCCCGTGGCCAAGAAGCCGGGCAGCAAGGTCATCGCGGGGACCATCAACGGCGAGGGCAGCCTGCGGGTTCGGGTGACCGCAGTGGGCGAGGATACCGCCCTGGCCGGCATCATGCGGCTGGTGGAAGAGGCCCAGCGGTCCAAATCCCGGACCCAGGTCCTCGCGGACCGGGCCGCAGGCTGGCTGTTCTACATCGCCCTGGCCGTGGCCGGGCTGACCGCGGTGGCCTGGACCATCGCCACCGGCTTCAACGTGGACGTGCTCAAGCGGGTGGTCACCGTGTTGGTCATCGCCTGCCCCCACGCCCTGGGCCTGGCCGTGCCCCTGGTCGTGGCCGTGACCACCGCGTTAGGGGCCAGGAACGGCATCCTGGTGCGGGACCGGCTGGCCCTGGAGCGGGCCAAGGACGTGGACGTGGTCCTCTTCGACAAGACCGGCACCCTGACCGAAGGCAGGTTCGGCGTGGTGGCCATGGAAGTGGCCGACCCCAACGACGACCCCGAAGACGCGCTGGCCGTGGCCGCGGCCGCGGAACGGGATTCCGAACACCTGATTGCCCAGGCCATCCGGCGGGCCGCGGAAGAAAAGGGCCTTGCCCTGCCCGACGTGGAACAGTTCCAGGCCCTGAAGGGCCGGGGGGTGAAGGCCCAGGTCCGGGGCCGCACCGTCTACGTGGGCGGTCCCCGGTTGCTGGAAATGCTGGGGCTGCAGGTCCCCGCGGGGTTGCAGGCCTTCGTGCACCAGGCCGAGCGCAACGCGCAAACCGTGGTCTACCTGGTGGAAGACGGGAAGGTGCGGGCCGCGTTCGCGGTGGCCGACCGCATCCGGCCCGAAAGTTTCGAGGCCGTGCGCCGACTCAAGGCCATGGGCAAACAGGTGGCCATGCTGACCGGCGACAGCCGGGCCGTGGCCCATGCCGTGGCCCGCGCCCTGGGCATCGAAATCGTGTTCGCGGAAGTGCTGCCCGAACACAAGGACCAGAAGGTGGCCGAACTGCAGGCCCAGGGTTACCGGGTGGCCATGGTGGGCGACGGCATCAACGACGCGCCGGCCCTGGTCCGGGCCGATGTGGGCATCGCCATCGGCAGCGGCACCGACGTGGCCATCGCCTCCGCGGGCATCATCCTGGTGCGCAGCAACCCCCTGGACGTGGTCAAGGTCATCCTGCTCAGCCAGGCCAGTTACCGCAAGATGGTGCAGAACCTGTGGTGGGCCGCGGGGTACAACGTGGTGGCCCTGCCCCTGGCCGCGGGGGTGTTCGCACCCTGGGGTCTGGAGATTTCCCCCGCGGTTGGCGCGCTGCTTATGTCCTTGAGTACAATTATCGTCGCCATCAACGCCCAGACGCTGCGCCGGCTGCGGCTGGAGGAAGTGGACCTGCCCCAAACCCCGCCCCCCGCGAGCGCACCTCAGACCCTTCCGGCCCGGTAACGGGCCACGGGCAGGCCGGCCTCAAGGCGTCCAGCACCCTCCGGCTTCCTCCACCGCACCGGGGCCAGGGGAGGCCGGTATGCCACCAGGGTTTTCCTTCACGACCTTTCACCTCGTGCGCTTCTTGGCCCAGGTGTTGGTGCTGCTCGGCATGGGGTACGGCCTGCTCCTGCGGCGGCGCATCGAGGGCCGCCGATTCCCCCGCCTGCTCGCGGCCCTGCTCCTGGCCCTGACCGTCGAATACGCCTTCCTCTTCCTCTGGTTCCTGGCTGCCCGCGGTCGCCAGGCCCAGACCTGGGGCCTGACCCTGGACCTGGTGGCCGCGGGCACCTTGTTGGGTCTGTGGCTGCTCCCGCCAGAAGACAAGGCGCTGCGCCGCCTGACCCAGGGGCACATCGCGGGGCTGGTGGTGGTCTTGCTTTTGGGCGGTCTCGCGCTGTGGCGTCCCGTGGACGCCTTCCTCCGGCTGGGCTACCTGCTCCTGGTGCTGGGGCTTGTGGTCTGGGCCCACCGGCGGTTCCGGATGCGGAGCCGCCCCCATGGGTTCGTTATGGCCGTGGCCGCGGCGATGGGCCTGGCCGCGCTGCTGGAAGCCCTGGCCCCCTGGGGGAGCCAGGCCCAGAGCGTGGGCTTTGGCCTGGCTGCCCTGGCCACCGCGCCCCTGCTGTGGGCCTGGAGTTTCGTCTGGTTCCCCCTGTTGCCCCCACCAAAGAAAGATGTGGAAACCGCGGCCCAACCCCCCGCGGCGCCAGACGGCAGCCGGGAGGCCTTGAGCCTGTACTTCGCGCAACTGGACGCGCTGCTGGATACGGCCAGCGAACAGGGGGCCTGGGACCCGGTTCCCTTCATCGTGCAAAGCGTGCTGACCTGGCTGGCCTGGCGGCTGGGCCTGCAACGGGAGCCGCGCGCCCACATCCCCCTGCCCCAACTCCTGAGTCGGACGCTGGAACGTCATGAGTCCAGCCTGGCCGCCCTGGGCCTGCAATGGGCCTTACAGGTGGACGACGCCCTTTCCCTGGACCCGGCCCTGGGCGAGTGGGTGCTGGAACTCATGTTCCGGTATCTCCTGCACAGCGCATCCACCGAGCAGCCCATCGAACTCCGCCTGCAAAGCGGCCGGGACCTGCACCTGGGGCCGGTGCTCTACGTGCGCCTGCGCCACAAAGTGGCGACACGAAAAGCGACCGCCCTCGCCCCCTGGCTCCTCCCCTCCCTCCTCCTGGCCCGTTCCGTCCTCCTCGACATGGGCGGCGATTGGTGGCTGGACGACGCGCCCAACCAGCGCACCATCTG
>JALXBY010000134.1 GCA_026991215.1 Anaerolineales bacterium | reverse complement strand
TCCCATCGACGAACGACGAACGACGATCGACGATCGACCATCGACGATCGACCATCGACTATAATTCCCCAACACCCCCTTGGCATCCGAGGTGTACCATGCCCGAACCCATCCGTGTCATGATTGTGGATGACGTCCAGGAGACCCGTGAAAACTTGCGGAAACTCTTGAGCTTCGAACCCAACGTTCAGGTGGTGGGGGAAGCGGCCACCGGCCGCCAGGCCCTGCAAGAGGCCCCGCGTCTTGACCCGGACGTCATCATCATGGACATCCACCTGCCGGATATGAGCGGCCTGGAGGTCACCGAGCAACTAAAGAAGGCCCTGCCGGCCACGCAAATCGTGGTACTCACGGTGCAGGGGGATATCGAATACATCCGCCGGGCCATGATGGCCGGTGCGCGGGACTTCCTGACCAAGCCGCCCGCCATAGACGAACTGCTGGACGCGGTGCGCCGGGCCGGGGAACTGGCCCGGGAAGAGCGGCAGAAACTGGTCGTGGCTCAGGAGGCCGGCCCCGTTGCTGGCGTCACGCCAGAGGGCGGCCCGGGCGCACACATCATCACCGTGCTGGGCGCGAAGGGCGGTGTGGGCAAAACCGCGTTGACCGCGAACCTGGCCGCGGCCCTGCAGACGCCCGGCACCACGGTCATCGTGGTGGACGCCAAATGGGCTTTCGGGGACCTGGTGGTCGTGTTCAACATGCATCCCAACCATGTGTGGACCGAAATCGAGAACCCCCAGGAGCTGGACCTGCTGGCCCAGATGCTGACTACCCATGAAGAGACGGGCATCCGGGTGCTGGCCGCGCCGGTGCGCCTGGAGACCCAGGCCGGTTCGCCCGAACAGTTCGCCAACATCCTGCAGGCCTTGCGCAGCCTGGCCGATTACATCGTGGTGGATACCGGCCACCCCCTGGACGAACTCACCCAACAGGCCCTGAACCTGAGCGCCATGGCCCTGCTGGTCTTCGAGCAGGACCTGATTTCCGTGCGCAACGTGCGCCTGCTGCTGGACCTGTTCGCCCAGGAATTCCCCCAGGAGCGGCGGATGTTGGTCATGAACCGGGTGGCCAAACGCAAGGGGGTGTCGCCAGAGCGGTTGGAGTCCTTCCTGAAGGAAAAGGTGTGGGCCATTCCCGAAGACCCTCACATGCCGGTCAGCATCAATCAGGGGAAGTTGCTGGTGCGGATGCGCCGCAACGCGCCGGCTGCCCAGGGGATTTTGCGGGTGGCCCGCCACGTGCGGGAGCGGCTGGTCGAGATGGAAGAAGCATGATGAGCGCGGCGGGCAGTCCGCAGTGCGCAGTCGGCGGTCAGTAGTGAGCAGTCAGCCGACAGCGGACTGCGGACTGCGGACTGCGGACAGCCGACTGCCATGTCCCCATCGTCCCCGTCCTTTCAGGTTCTCTACCTGGCCGGAAGCGGACGCAACGGCAGCACCCTGTTGGGGTACCTGCTGGGCATGGTGCCGGGTTTCGTCAACCTGGGGGAAGCCGCGCGCTATGCCTTCAACCGCGGCATGCAGGCCCGGAACCTGCCCTGTGGTTGCGGCCGACCCGTTGACCAGTGCCCCTTTTGGCCCCCACTGCTGGCCCAGGTGCCCGATGCCCTGGTGGATGCCATGACCCGCTGGGGCCGGGCCACGCTCCTTCCCCTGCTGCGGACCCCCTGGATGCAGGGCCGGGTGCAACGCCTGGCCCAGGGCCTGGCCGGGTTCTACCGCCAGGTGGCCGCTGCCACCGCCGCGTCCTGGCTGGTGGATACGTCCAAGCACCCGGTGCCGCTTTACCTGCTCCACCGTAGCGGCCTGCCCTATACCGTGCTGCACCTGGTGCGGGACCCCCTGGCCGTGGTGCTGCGCTGGCGCAGGCCCAAGGGGTGGCTGCGGGGTCGGCCCTGGCTGCCCCTGGTGCTGCAGGTCTACCTCTACAACCTCTGGCCGGAAGTGCTCTTTCGGGGCCAGCCCCAGTACCTCTGCCTGCGCTGGGAGGACTTCCTGGTCCGACCCCGGCAGGTGTTTGCCCGCTTGCTGGCCCATCTGAACGTCCCGGCAGGCACTTTACCCTTTACCGATGCCCGCCGCGTGCGACTGGAGGCCCAACATGCCCTGGCCGGAAACCCAGACAAATTCCGCCTGGGCGAGGTCGAACTCCGACCGCGCCAGACCGACCTCCCACCAGCCCCCCGCTGGCTCCGCGGGGTGCTGCGCCCCTTACGTCGCCGCTATGGGTATGATGCCGGCGGACCGCCCCGGGCCTGCCTGTACCTCCTTGAAGGCCCGGATGCTTGACCTGCGGCTGACCCTGCGGGATCGGGTGGCCCGGCACCCCTGGCTGTACTTCCCCCTGTTGCACCTGTTCCGCTCCCCGCGGCGGCGGTTGCACGTCACCCCCCGCACGGAGCTGGTCATCGAAGGGTACCCCCGCTCCGGGAACACCTTTGCCGTGGCTGCCTTCCTGCAAGCCCAGGGCCGGCCCGTGGCCCTGGCCCACCATCTGCACGCGCCGGCCCAGGTGGTGCAGGCCGTCCGATGGGGCATCCCGGTCCTGGTGCTGCTCCGCGCGCCCGAAGACGCCGCGCTTTCCTGGATGATTCGGGAGCCGTTGCTCACCGCGCGGCGGGCCCTGACCCTTTACCTTTCCTTCTACCGCGGTGTGCAACCCTACCGGGAAGGCTTCGTGCTGGCCCGCTTCGAGCAGGTGGTGCAGGACTTCGGCGTGGTGATTCGACGGCTCAATCAGAAGTTCGGGACGGCCTTCCGGCCCTTCGTGCCCACGGAAGCCAATCTGGAACAGGTCTGGCGCATGGTGGAAGCCATGGATATGGCCGACACCGGCCGGGCCAGGGTCACGGAGACCACGGTGGCCCGGCCGTCCCCTGTGCGGGAGCAACTCAAGGCCCGGTGCCGCGCCCTGTTGCAACACGCCCAGGTCCGGCCCCTGCTGGCCCAGGCCCAGGCCCTTTACCGCGCGCTCGCGGCCGGGGCGGACGTCTGAAAAGGGGGAGGGCAATGCCCTCCCCCACCCCTAAAAAAGCCAAAGTTCAGGGGGAAGGTGCTTCGCACCTTCTTGTCTGAAGCCGCCGGCCCAGGCGGGCCGCCCCTTCATCCCTTCTTCAACTGGGCCTCGAAGGTGGCCCGCAGCGACCGGGCCCGTTCTTCGTAGGCCTGGTGGTCCGCCCAGGTCTCCCAGGGCCGCAGGACCTGGTCGGGCACTTCGGGCACGTGTTTGGGAATCCACAGGCCGAAGTAGGGTTCCTGCTCGAATTCCGCGTCGTCCAGCAGGCCCTGCTGCACCGCGTGCACCATGGCCCGGGTGTAGGGCAGGGGCATCCGATGTCCCACGCCAAAGGGTCCGCCCGTCCAGCCGGTGTTGAGCAGCCACACCGTGGCCTTATAGCGGGTCACCCGTTCCACCAGCATGTCCGCGTAGACCGAAGGGGGGTGCACCAGGAAGGGCGCGCCAAAGCAGGGGCTGAAGGTGGCCTTGGGTTCCTTGACGCCCCGCTCGGTGCCCGCGACCTTGGCCGTGTAGCCCAGCAGGAAGTAGTCCCGAATCTGTTCCGGCGTCAACCGGGCCAGGGGCGGGAGCACGCCGAAGGCATCTGCGGTGAGGAAGAAGATGTGACGGGGGTGCCCCCCGCGGCCGCTGGGTTCCACGTTGGGGAGGAAAGCCAGGGGGAACGCGGCCCGGGTGTTCTCGGTATGGCGGTCGTCGTCGAAGTCCACCTCCCGGGTCTCCGGGTCCAGGACCACGTTCTCCAAAATGCTGCCAAAGCGCAGGCTGGCCTGGTAAATCAGCGGCTCATATTCGGGGGAAATCCGGATGACCTTGGCGTAACTGCCGTTTTCAAAATTGAAGACGCCGTCGTCGGCCCAGCCGTGTTCGTCGTCGCCAATGATGCGACGTTGGGTATCCATGGAAAGGGTGGTCTTGCCCGTACCCGAGAGGCCGAAGAACAGGCTGACCTGGCCGGTTTCCGGGTCCGCGTTGGCGGAACAGTGCATGGAAAGCACCCCCCGGCGGGGCAGTTCGTAATTGAGCACGGTGAAGATGGACTTCTTGACCTCACCGGCATAGGGGGTGCCGCCGATGAGGATTTCCCCTTTGCCCAGGTGGAGGATGACAAAGGCTTCGGAGCGGGTGCCGTCCCGTTTGGGGTCGGCCTTGAAGTAGGGCGCGTGGTAGATGGTGTAGGTCTTGAAGGGGGTGTGCTGGGGGCTATCGGGCAGGAACATGATGGTGGCGAACAGCGCGTGCCAGGCCGATTCGGTGTACAGCACAACCCGGATGTGGTGCTCAGGATGGGCCCCGGCCCGAAGGGTGTGCACGTAGAGCCGGCCCTGCTGGGCCAGGTAGCGCTTCATCCGTTCCTTGAGGGCTTCGAACCGGTCTTCGGGGAAGGGCCGGTTGACCTCCCCCCACCAGACGTGCTGGGCGCTGGCGGGTTCTTCCACCAGGAATTTGTCGTTGGGGGAACGGCCGGTGTAGGGGACGGTGTTGGTCACCAAAGCCCCGGTCTGGCTGAGTTGCGCCCGGCCTTCGGCCAGGGCGGCTTCGTAGAGACGGGCCCGGACCCAGTCCCTGCGCACACCTGAGGCGAACGTCTCGGCCATGGCAATCCTCCGATTGTTCCAAAGATAAGGGTGTGCTCAGTATACCCCATTTTTGGGGGAAAGACCAAACCGGGCAGGCCGCCGCGGGCCGTGCCTTACCCGCCGTTTGCTCTGGCCGCCCACCGCCGATGGCTGCTCGCGTTACGCCTTGCCCAGCACCATGGCCAGCAGCGCCATGCGCACGTAGAGGCCGTATTCCATCTGCCGGAAGTACGCGGCCCGGGGGTCCTGGTCCACGTCCATGGTGATTTCGTAGACGCGGGGGAAGGGGTGCATGAGGATCATCCGGTCCTTGGCCCGGGCCATGACTTCCGGAGTGATGATGTAGAAGTCCTTGACCTGCTCGTACGCGGCCGGGTCCTTGAAGCGTTCCTTCTGCACCCGCGTCACGTAAAGCACGTCGGTTTCGGCCAGGACCTCGTCCAGGTGGACCGCCTCTTTCTGGGGGATGCCGGCCTGGGCGATTTCCTCCACGATTTCCCGCGGCATCCGCAACGAAGGCGGGGAGACGTAATTCAGCCGCACCCGGTACATGGAAAGCAGGCGGGCCAGGGAGTGCACGGTGCGGCCGTATTTCAGGTCCCCCAGCAGGGTCACGGTCAGGCCGTCTACCTGGCCCAGTTCCTCCTGGATGGTGAACAGGTCCAACAGGGCCTGGGTCGGATGCTCGCCCGTGCCATCCCCCGCGTTGATGATGGGCTTGCGCGCGTACTTGGCCGCGAGCGCGGCCGAACCCTTCTGGGGGTGCCGGAGCACGATGACGTCGGCGTAGGCCTCCAGGGTGCGGATGGTATCGGGCAGGGATTCCCCTTTGGCCACCGAGGAATAGCGCACTTCGTTGATGGCAATCACGCTACCGCCCAGGCGTTGCATGGCCGCAATAAAAGAAGAAGCCGTCCGGGTGGACGGCTCGTAGAACAGGTTGGCCAGGATTTTGCCCTTGAGCAAATCGAAGGACCCCACGCGCATGACCATTTCCCGCATTTCGTGGGCCACTTCGAAGATGTAGGTCAGGTCGTCTCTGGAGAACTGCTTGACCGAGATGATGTGCTTGCCGTAGAAGGGCGCATCCCGCCGGTCGCCAAAGGGAAGGTGGCGGCTCTGCCGGCGCTGCGGCGGCCGGAAACTGGTCTGGGGCGTTTCGGGCATGGTTCCCCTCCGATATGCGGAATCCCACGCGGCTTCGGCAACCCCTGGGCGGTTTCCTGGAAGGCCAGGGCGGGCACAGGATGGCGGGATATGGGCGTGGCCAGCAAGGCCTGCCAGGGCACCGGCACGATTTTAACGGAAACGGCAGCCCAGGCTTCGCCCCTGGCCCCAGGCTTTTTACAGTGGGCTTTCTGGAGGTGGGAAGGCATTGCCTTCCCACACCCTCTTAGGCTTCGCCTTCTGGGGGAAAGTCCTGCCCCCTCCGGGACGCCCCCTCGACCCGAACCAGCAGCGCGCCGTCCGCGAAGTGCACCTGCAGGCGCTGGCCCTGCCGGGCCTGCCCGGTCCGGGAGACCGTGCGGCCTTCCAGGTCGGTCACCCAGGCGTAGCCGCGGTGTAGCGGTCCCAGGGGGTCGGCCCCCCGGAGCCGGTGACGAAGCAGGTCCAGCCGGCCGCGGCGGTCCTGCAGGTAGCGGGCCATGGCCTGGGTCAGTCGTTCGCGGTCTTCCTCCAGGCGTTCCCGGAGGCGGGCCAGGGTATACACGGGCGAACGCTCCCGCAAGCGCCAGCCCAGGCGCTCCAGCCGCACCGTGTGCCGTTCCAGGCCCCGGACGTAGGCCCGCAGCAGCCGCAGGCGCAACGTCCGCAGCCGCTGGGCCAGGTCGGCCCGGTCCGGCGTGGCCGAGGCCGCGGCTGCGGTGGGCGTGGCCGCGCGGTGGTCGGCCGCGAAGTCCACCAGGGTGAAGTCGGTCTCATGGCCCACGCCGGTGACCACCGGCACCGGCGACGCGGCCACCGCCCGGACCACGTCTTCGTCGTTGAAGGCCATC
>JALXBY010000133.1 GCA_026991215.1 Anaerolineales bacterium | reverse complement strand
CCACCTGGGTGGCAGCCCAGGGCGCGAATCTCGCCGCCCTGGGCTGCCACCCAGGTGGGGCTGCCCACCCAAACCCGCTTTCCCGCGGCTTGAGCCACGACGCCCCGACCGGGATGGGCCTGGAATTCCTCGGGCGCGGGATATTCCACCCGCTCCCGTGCCACCACCTCCATGATGGCCTGACCCAGGGGGTGTTCGGAGAAGGTTTCGGCGGTCGCGGCCCAGCGCAGCACGTCCTTTTGGGTAAAGCCCGGTCCCGGCACCACGTCCGTCACCCGGGGCTGGCCCTGGGTGACGGTACCGGTTTTGTCCAGGGCGGCCAGGGTGACCTCTCGAAATACCTGAAAGGCCTCCCCGGAGCGCATGAGGATGCCCCTCCGCGCGGCTTCGCCGCCCCCGCGAATCATGGCCAGGGGCATGGCCATGCCCAGCGCACACGGGTACCCCATGACCAGCACGGCCAGGGCCGCGTAAATGGCCCGCGGGACGTCCGGTCTTCCCCACAGTAGCCATGCGCCCAGGGTCCAGAAGAGCACCGCGAACCCCGCGAAGAGCAGCACGCCGGGCACGTAATAGGCCAGGATGCGGTCCACCACCAGGAGGATGTTGGGCTTCATGGCCCGGGCCTCTTCCACGGCTCGCACCACCTGGTGGAGGAAACTCTCCTCGCCGACCCGGGTGACCTCGACTAACAGGCTGCCCGTCAGGTTCACCGAACCACCGATGACCTCGCTGCCCGGTGCCTTGGGTACGGGCATGGGTTCCCCGGTGACCAGACTTTCGTTCACTTCGGAGGCGCCTTCCAGAACCCGTCCGTCTACCGGGATGGCTTCTCCGGGACGCACCCGCACCCGGTCGCCGGGCCGTACTTCCTCCAGCGGTACCTCCACTTCCCGCCCGTCCCGCACCACCCGGGCGGTTTCGGGCTGCAGGGCGAGAAGCCGCAGGATGGCTTCAGAAGCCCGGGTGCGCACCAGGAGGGAAACGTAGCCGGAAAGCAAATGGTAGGTGGTGACGAACACGGCCACGGCGAAGAAATCCGCGGCCGGGTAGGCCAGGGCGGGAATCCCCAGGCGGCGACCCAACAGCCCCAACACCCCACCCAGGATGCCGGCCCATGCACCCAGTTCCAGCAACACGTGCTGGTTGAGGATGCCCCGCCGCAGGGAATGGTACGCCATTTTAAAAATGGGCATCCCCGGCCCCAACACCGTGCCCAGGGCCAGCAGGGGCATGACCGCCTGCATGAGGGGTTGCAGCCGGGCGGGCGGCACCAGGCGCGTCCACATCAAGAGCATGAGCAGGGTGCTCACACCGGTAAAGGCCGCGGCCACAAGGAGCCGGGCCTTGGCCCGCCGAAGTTCCTCCTGTTGCTCCTCATAAGCCCGGACCTTGCGAGGGTCCCGGAGGGTGTACCCCAGTTGACGCAGGACGTCCTTCAAAGCCTCGGGGGTGACCCGGTGCGGGTCGTAGCGAATCAGGGCTTCCTCGTGGGCCAGGCTGACGTGAACCTCCTGTACGCCTTCCATGCGCGCGTAGGCCTTGCGAATGCTTTCCGTGCAGAAAGAGCAGGCCATGCCGCCGATTTTGAGGTGAAGCGTGGCCTGTTGCTGTGTGGTCATGTCCCTCTCCCGGTAAGGGTAAGTATCATACACAGGACTTACGCAGTTCCGTGTTGAGTTCATAGAACAAAGAAAAAGGGACGCCACCCCCCGAGGTACAATCAAGCACATCCACCCCTCGGTGAGGTGTATCATGGCGTCCCGTCTCTATCCTACCACACGACGCTTGTTCCGAACAGTGCTCCAACATTTGAACCTTTTCGGCATGGGCACGGTCGTCTCGCCTTTGGTGTTGGGGTTGATGGCGGTGTATATCACCGGCC
>JALXBY010000132.1 GCA_026991215.1 Anaerolineales bacterium | reverse complement strand
GGACCTGCCCAACGTGACCTTCGTGGGGGTGGTCCTGGCCGATATCGGCCTGCACCTGCCCGATTACCGGGCCGCGGAGCGGGTCTTTCAACTTCTGACCCAGGTCATTGGCCGGGCCGGGCGGGGGGAAAAACCCGGTCGGGCGGTGGTGCAGACCTACCATCCGGAGCATTACGCCATCCGCGCCGCGGTCGCGCAGGACGTCCGGGCCTTTTACCGGGAGGAGCTGGCCCGGCGGCGCAAACTGGGCTACCCGCCCTTCAACCGTCTGGTCCGGCTGGAATACCGGGGCCTGCGGGAGGACGAAGTCGAGGCCGCGGCCCAGGACCTGGCCCGGCGGCTGGCCCGCTGGAAGGCCGAACTCGACGCCCGGGCCACGGACATTCTGGGACCGGTGCCGTGCTTCTTTTCCCCCCTGGCCGGCTGGCACCGGTGGCACATCATCCTGCGGGGTCCCAACCCGGTGCGGCTGCTGCGCGGCCGCTACCTGCCGGGCGGGTGGCGGGTCCAGGTGGGTCCGGTGAGTTTGTTGTAGGGCGTCGCGTGCGCGGTGGGCAGTGCGCAGTGCGTTGCGCCTTGGCAAACCCCCGGCCGGGCCGGGGTCTGCTTCTTTGCGGGACTACACCGGTTCCCCGGCCCGCCGGCGGTAGAGCAGGAAGGAGTAGACCGTCACGCCCACGGCCCAGACCAGGGTCAACCCCACCGCGACCATGAGCAGCGGGGGCCAGAGCACGGCCAGGAGGTACCCCAGGGCCAGCACCCGCATCCACCGCGCGGCCACCACATGGGTCCGGTGCCAGACCCAGGGGCTGCTGAGGGTCCAGGGGGTGCGGATGCCCACGAACCAGTTGGGCCGGGCCTGGGCCAGCAGCGAAGCCAGCACCCAGAAAAGGGGCGCCAGGGTCACCCCGACGACCCGGCGGATGTCCACCGGGTAGCCCAGGTTCCACAACAAGGTGGCCGCGTAGGGCAGGGCCAGCAGGTAGAGCATGACCAGACCGGCCTTCTGGTACAGGTCCCAGAAGCGCCCCAGGTTTTCCCGCCAGGGTTCCAGCCAGGGGATGGCCACGTAGTACACCAGGGCCAGAAGCGCGGTCAGGGCCGGACCCCAGACCACGCCCCAAAACCGGGGCATCCAGCCGTCGGGCTTCCCCTGCAGGCCCCAGTGGGTGACCATGGTTTCCGGCAACCTTGGGTAAGCCCACAAAGCCAGGGCCAGCAGCGCGGCCTCAAGGCCCAACACGGCCAGCCAGATGCGACGGGAGACCTTCATGGCCCATCCTCCTTTGGCGAGGGATGTTGGCCGGCGGTCTTGCCGGCAGGTATGGCTTGGGAAAGGGCGGCTTCAAAGGCCGCCCGGATTTCTTCGGGGGTAAAGCCCAGCCACCGGGCCTGTTGCACGAAGCGGCGGGCCAGGTTCTGCAGGGCTTCCTCCCGCCAGGCCTGGTCCTGGGGCCGGGCCACGAAGGTGCCCCGGCCCCGCCGTTGGTGGACCCAGCCCTCCTGGGCCAGCAGGCGGTAGGCCCGGGCCACGGTGCTGAAGTGCACGCCCAGCCGCTGGGCCAGGTCCCGCACCGGGGGCAGCCGCTCGCCTGGCTTCAACGTGCCCCGGCGGATGGCCTCCCGGATGAAGTCCCGGAGCACGTAGGTCCATGCATCGGGTTGTTCCGGCGGCAGGCGCAGTTGCTCCCAGTCCATCCGCACGGCCCCTTTGTTTCATTGTTGAGTTGTTGCTTTGTTGCAGCATACAGGGAGCGCCCGGGGGTGTCAAGGGGGAACTGGTCGATGGTCGATGGTCGGTGGTCGGTGGTCGGTGGTCGATGGTCGTTCGTCGATGGTCGTTCGTCGGGGGTCGGGGGTTGGTGGTTGGTGGGGAAACGCGAAAAACGCCTGGCACGCGG
>JALXBY010000131.1 GCA_026991215.1 Anaerolineales bacterium | reverse complement strand
AACAACGCGGCCAGTTCGCCCAGGAGAGTTGTTGACATCGTCGGCCACCATGCATCATGGAATGGAAAAAGCGGGCGGGGGCACAAACCAAACCTTCGAGCCGAGGCACCGGCACCCGACCCGCAAGAATACCTTGCTTTCAGTGCGCCCCGGCATGTGGGGGAATCCAGGGGGCCTGCTGCCCGCTGCGTGCCAGGCTACCTGCGTTCGAAGAACAAAGACATAATGCCCAAATAGCCCAGAAAGGCCCCAGAAACGGTAAAGGCGTACCCCAACAGGCTGAGCAGGAAGGAGAGGGGCAGCACCTCCAGCATCATCAGGGCCGGAATGAGCACCCCCAACACCAGCAGCACCGTAGCCGAACTAAGTAGATGCTTTGTGGGATACCGAAACATCGTACAACCAGCACGCGGTCAGATGGTCAGGCGCGACCTCGAACTCAGGCGGCTCCTTGACCTCGCAAAGCCCTTGCATGAAGGCCGGGCAACGGGGATGGAACCGGCACCCCGATGGAGGGTTGACCAGGCTGGGCGGCTCGCCCGGCGGCACTTCCCGCAATTTGCGCGCGTTCTCCGCATCGGGGTCGGGGATGGCGGCCAGAAGCGCCCTGGTGTAAGGGTGGGAGGGGTTCTTGAGGAGTTCATCCGTAGGGGCCTTTTCGACGATTTGCCCCGCATACATCACGAAGATGCGTTCGGAGAAGTACCGCACGGTGGAAAGGTCATGGGTGATGTAGATGACCGCCAGGTTGTGGGCTTCCTGAATCTGGCGCAGGAGTTTCAGGATTTCCACCCGCACCGAGGCATCCAGCATGGAAACGGGTTCGTCGGCCACCAGGAGTTTGGGGTTGCGGATGATGGCCCGCGCGATGACCACCCGCTGCTGCTGGCCGCCGCTCAACATGTGGGGGAACTTGGGGAGGAAGTCCTGCGGCGGGCTGAGTTTCACCTCTTCCAGCACCTGGATGATGCGCTCCATCCGCTCCCGCTTGTCGCGCACGCCGGCCAAAATCAGGGGTTCTTCAAGAATACGCCGGACGCTCATGAAGGGCGGCAGGGCGCCGTAGGGGTCCTGCTGGACGTAGCCCACCTTCATCCGGTAACGCCGCAGCCCTTCGCGGCCCCCGGCGAAGATGTCCTGTCCCTCGAAGAGAATTCGGCCTTCCCGGGGGCGATGCAGGCCCAAAATCGTGCGCATCAGGCTGGACTTGCCACAACCGCTTTCCCCGACGATGGCGATGGCTTCGCCGTAGTCCAGGTCAAAACTCACCCCATCGACGGCCCGGACGTAACCGGCAACGCCAAAGCCCCACTTGCGCAGTTCGAACCACACCCGCAAGTTCTGCACGGAAAGGAGCGGGCCACGCTGCGGGGAAGCCGTGGTCGTCCCTTGGGGGGCCGTGGATGCCAGGGTCATTCGTGAACCTCCTGTGACGTTTGATTTTCAATGAGCGCGTTGTAGTTTCTTGGCCGGAAATCCGGGGGATTGACCACCTGCACGATATCCCCATGGAGTTTGAGCACGAACAAGCCCCGCTTCTGGGCAAAGGCCTCAACGCCCGTGCCGTACTCCAGCGCCGCGACCGCGCCGTACACCCGATACGTGCGGTAGAAGGGGATAAGTTTGGGGAACGCCCACAGTTTGCCGATGAACCGCTTGACGTCCGCCACCTCCATCTTGGCCTTGACTTCCACCACCACGGCCATGGTCTCGTTGGTGAGGATGATGTCGTACTCGGCCAGGACCCGACGCTGTTCGTCGAAGACCTTACGGCGCTCTTCCGCGAAACGGATGGGGGCAATGCCCCAACGGGTAAAGGCCTGTTCAATGCCGCCTTGCATCAAAGCCTCGATCAACCGGCCCCATTGCAAACCGTAGCGTTCTTCCATCTTGCGGATGCGCTCTTCGATG
>JALXBY010000130.1 GCA_026991215.1 Anaerolineales bacterium | reverse complement strand
GGCCGGAGGCGGGGCAGGGGCGTTGGCGATGCCGGCGGAATGCTGGAAGAAACGCGCGACCGCAGGGCCAGGAGCAGCCCCGCGGTCGCGAGCAGCCCGCTGAGCAGCGCGGTCCAGGTCCAGAACCTGGGGGAACGGCCTTTGTTCACCCTTCCTCGAACACCCAGCGGTCGATATCCCGCTGCCAGGAGACCAGTTCCTCCGGCCGGAACCACAGGGCGATTTCGGCCTCCGCGGTTTCCGGGCTGTCGGAAGCGTGGGTCAGGTTCCGGCCGATTTCCAGGGCGAAGTCGTGGCGGATGGTGCCGGGCGCGGCCTCGGTGGGCCGGGTCGCGCCCATGGTCTGCCGCACCGCGGCCACCGCGTTGGGACCTTCCCACACCATGGCCATGACCGGCCCCGAAGTAATGTAGGCAATCAAACTCTCGTAGAAGGGCTTGCCCTGGTGCACCGCATAGTGCTTTTCGGCCAGGTCCTTGGAAACCCAGAGGAACTTGGCCGCGACCAGGCGCAGGCCCCGCCGCTCCAGCCGGGCGATGACCTCGCCGATGAGACCCCGTTGCACGCCATCGGGTTTGACCAGCACCAAGGTGCGTTCCATGCGGCAACTCCTTGTCGAAGATATCCGGCCGGGAAGGGCTCTTGGCCTGTTCCCGGCCTGCCCGCAGGGGGCGTACGGGTACATCCTCTTACCACAAAACAGGGGGCAGGTCAAAAGACCCGGCTATGGGCAGGCTCCCAGGCTGCGGATGTAGTTCACCAGGTGCCAGATGTCCTCTTCGGAAAGGGTGTTGCCAAAGGCGGGCATGGCCGTGCCCCATTGGGCGCCACCTTCGGAGATGCGCCAGAAGAGGTACGCGTCGCTCATGCGGCAGGCGGTGCGGGCGATGGGCGCGGGCGGTGGGTTCAGCGAGGCCGCGGCAGGGCCGTCGCCCATGCCCGTTTCCCCATGGCAGGAGGCGCACTGGGCTTCGTACAGGGCCTGCCCCTTGGCCAGCGAGTCTTCGTCCGCCGGAATGGGGTTTTCCAGGCCGGCGAAGGTTTCGGGGATGGGCTGTTTGTGGAACTCGCGCCAGGGGTTGTTCGGCCCGCCACCCGACCAGGGGCCACGGTCGCCGCAGTTTTCTTTCTTATCATATTTGTGCCCTTGGGGACCTTTGCCCCGCGGGTTGTCATGGCTCCCTTCGCCGTACCTGTGCCCCTGGGGTCCCTGGCATGGCGTAGCATCGTCCCCGGCGTGGCTGCCGTTGTCGTTGCCGTGTTCTTGCAAAGTCTGGCCGGATGCCGGGCCGCCCATTTCGGTTTCCGTGTGGTGGGTTGGGGTGATGGCCTTGCCAACCGCGGGCATGGGGGCATAGGGCGTCGATGCCGGGGCTTCCAGCGCGGACGCCGGTTCGGTTTCTGGCAGGGGGGTCTGGGTGCATGCCGCGAGTAACGTCATCCCCAAGAGGAAGATGACAACCGGGCGCAGCGTCCGTGTCCACATGGCTGACCTCCACAGGGTTGGGATGCTGTGCTTCAGGGTAGCCCCGCCCTGTGGAGGCGATGTTGGAGGGTTGTGGAAAAATTGTGGAGGCAGGCCCGCCGCGGGCTACCAGGGCCAGTAGTCCTGGGGGTAGTAGTAGCGGCGGCGACGGACCGGCCGCGCGAACCACCGGGCCGCGAACAGGCCAAAGACGAACCCGCCGATGTGGGCCCACCAGGCCACGCCGCCGGCCTGCGCGCCCTGGGGCAGGCTCAGGGAAAACAGGCCCGAATAGAACTGCAGCAGGAACCACAGGCCCAGGTAGAGCACGGCCGGCAGTTCCACCGTGGTGTAGAAGAAGCCCAGGGGCACCCAGGTGATGACGCCGGCGTAAGGGTAGAAAAGGAAATACGCGCCCAGGACCCCGGAAATCGCGCCGCTGGCCCCCACCAGGGGGATGTACGACGTGGGCTGGAGCATCCCCTGGGCCAGTGCGGCCACCACCCCGCTCAGCAGGTAGAAGGCCAGGTAGCGCACGGGTCCCATGCGTTCTTCCACGTTGTCTCCGAAGATGTACAGGGTCCACATGTTGCCGATGAGGTGCAGCCAGCCGCCGTGGAGGAACATGCTGGTGAAGATGGTGACCAGCGCGTAGACCGGTGAAGTCCCCAGGAAGAGCCGGCGGGGCACGAAGCCCCAGGTCACGAACAGCCGGTTGAGTTCCCTGGGGGTAAGGGAAACTTCGTACAGAAAGACCACCACGTTGATGGCAATGAGGGTCCACGTCACCCAGGCCCGACGGCGGGATGGGATGGTATCCGTGAGGGGAAACATGAAAAGCCTCCCGTGGGAATGGATGTCGGCAGTCAGCGGTCGGCAGTCGGCGGTGCGCAGTGCGCTGTCCGCAGTCCGCAATGCGTCGGCGGTCGGCAGGCAGCAGTCGGCAGTCCGCTGACGGCTGACGGCTGACTGCTCACCGCTTCGCCAGACACGTCTTGAGCGCGGCCAGGAGCAGGAGCACGTTTTCCTTGCGGCTGCTGTAGCCCATCAACCCGATGCGCCAGATGCGGCCCTTGAGCGCGCCCAGGCCCCCGGCGATTTCGATGTTGTAGGTGTGCAGCAGGCACCGCCGCACCGCGGCTTCGTCCACGCCTTCCGGAACCCGGACGGTGGTCAGGGTGGGCAGGCGGTAGGCTTCGGGGACCATGGGTTCCAGGCCCAGTTCGGCCAGGCCCTGCCACAGCAGGCGGGCGTTTTCCCGGTGCCGGGCGAAGCGGGCCTCCAGCCCTTCTTCCGCCACCAGGCGCAGGCCTTCCCGCAGCGCGTAGACCATGCTGATGGGCGCGGTGTGGTGGTACGTGCGTTTGTCGCCCCAGTACTGTTCGATGAGCCGCATGTCCAGGTACCAGGAAATCACCGGGGTGCGCCGGGTGCGCAACACCTGCACCGCGCCTTCGGAAAAGGTGATGGGTGCCAGGCCGGGGGGAACGGAGAGGCACTTCTGGGTCCCGCTGTAGGCCACGTCCACGCCCCAGGCGTCCACTTCCACCGGCAGGCCGCCCAGGGAGGTGACGGTATCCAGCACCACCAGCGCGCCGTGCCGGTGCGCGGCTTCGACGATTTCCCGGATGTGCCCCTGCAGCGCGCCCGTGGAGGTCTCCGCGTGGACCAGGGCCAGGAGTTTGTACCGCCGGCGTTGCAGGGCCTGTTCGAGTTCGTCGGGGTCGAAAATCTCGCCCCAGGGCCGTTCCACCACGTCCACTTCCGCGCCGTAGCGCCGGGCCATCTCTGCCATGCGCTGCCCAAAGTAGCCGTTGATGGCGATGAGCACCGGGTCGCCGGGTTCGATCAGGTTGGCCAGGGCCGCCTCCATGCCCGCGCTCCCGGTGCCGGAGACCGGGATGGTCAGCCGGTTCTCCGTCTGGAACACGTACCGCAGCAGTTCCTGGACTTCGTTCATCAGCGTGAGGAATTCCGGGTCCAGATGGCCGATGACCGGCGCGGCCATGGCCCGCAACACCCGCGGGTGCACCATGCTCGGCCCAGGCCCCAAAAGCACCCGGGGGGACGGGTTGAGGTCGGTGTACCGCTGTGCCTGCATGGTCCTGCCTCCAGGAGATTTTGGGTTTTTATACCACGATAATTCAGGGGCTTTCGGGTACAATCGGGGCAACCTGCTGGGTCGCGGGCGTTTCCACAACAACCCCTGCTAACGGGAGGATACCATGGACGTCCACGCGCTGGATACGTACATTCACGACCATCTGGACGACGCGGTCGCGGAACTGGCCGAATTCTGCCGTATCCCCAGCCTGGCCTCCCGGCCCCAGGACCTGGAGGCGGCTGCGCGCTGGGTGGCCCAGGCCTTCGAGCGGCGGGGCTTCGAGGTGATGGTGTACCGGCATCCCAGTGGCCGGGCGCCGGTGGTCTGGGCCGAACGCCGCGGCCGGCGGGCCGACCGGGTGCTCTTGGTGTACAACCACTACGACGTCCAGCCCCCGGAGCCGCTGGAGGAATGGGAATCACCGCCCTTCGAACTCACCCGCAAGGGGGACCTGCTGATGGCCCGGGGCGTCAGCGACGACAAGGGGCACCTGGTCAGCCGGTTGTTGGCTTTGGATGCATGGCTGGCTACCCAGGGCGATTTGCCGGTGACCGTGCGCTTCGTGGTGGAAGGGGAAGAGGAAGGCGGCCACAGCGATACCCTCCGGGCCTTCATGCAGGAGCACCGGGAGAAACTCGCGGCCGATGGGTGCATCTGGGAGTTCGGCGGTGTGGGGGAAGGGGACCAGCCGGTGCAGCAGTTGGGGATGCGGGGCATCGCCTACTTCGAACTGGAGGTGCGCACCCTCAAGGCCGATGTGCATTCGGGCCTGGGCGGGACGCTGCTCCCCAACGCGGCCTGGCGGCTGGTCTGGGCCTTGAACAGCATCAAGACCCCTGACGAGCGCATCCACATCGATGGGTTTTACGAGAACGTGCAGCCGCCCAGCCCCCGGGACCTGGAACTGCTGGCCCAACTGCCGCCTCCGGAATCCTACGCCCGGCTGCTGGAACCCGGTCAGACCTTCCTCAAGGGGGAAACCGACCCCGTGGCCCTGCGTCGCATGGCCGTGTTCGAGCCTTCCTGCACCATTGCCGGGCTCAAGGCCGGGTATCAGGGCCCGGGCAGTAAGACCGTGCTCCCGGCCTATGCCATGGCCAAACTGGAGTTCCGCCTGGTCCCCTGGCAGGACCCGGACGACATCGCGGCCAAACTGCGGCGTCACCTGGAGGCCCAGGGTTTCGAGGACGTCCAGGTCCACTACCTGGGCGGGCTCAAGCCCATGAAGATGGACCCCGACCATCCCTTCGTAGACCTGGTGGTGGATGCGGCCCGGGACGTCTACGACAAACCCACCCTCAGGTGCCCATGATTGGCGCGTCGGGCCCGGCCTACCTCTTCGTGCACGAACTGGGCCTGCCCATGGCCACCGTGGGCATCGCGTACCCCGGTTCCCGCATCCACGCGCCCAACGAAAACGTGCGGCTGGACCTGTTCGAAAAGGGCGCCCGACACATGGCCCGGGTCCTGGGCCGTATGGCGGAGGTGGATTGAGAGGATGTTTGAGAAGGTGCGAAGCACCTTCTCAAAACAACAAGGAATTTCGCAAGATACGCGCGTAAGTTCAAGTTTGCGCTTTTATCTGGCGGCCATTTCTTGTTGTAACGTAGCAGGTATTGAAAACTCTTTGGGCTTTCAAGCACCCTCTGAGCGCGGGGAGGTTGGGGCCTCGCCTTTCTTCCCACACGCGAAGCATCGCGCGGTAGCCGAGCCTGGGCAGCCCAGGTATGATGAAGGTCCGATGGGGTTGTGTTCGAGGAGGGTTCCGGTCTGTCCAACGCTTCCGAAGGAGGACCCGGGATGAACGGACGGCGACGCATCGCTTCGTGGGCCCTGGCCGCGTTCATTATCAACGTGCTGGCTGCGCTCAACGGCGTGTTCGTGCGGGCTTCGGGTTCCGGGGCCGGTTGTGGTCGGACTTGGCCCTTCTGCTTCGACCAGGTGCTGCCCCCGTCCCTGGCCTGGCCGACCCTGGTCGAATACGGGCACCGCATCATCAGCGCGCTGGCCTTCCTTTCCGTGTTCTACGTCTTCTGGCTGGTGCGCCGGGCCTATGCCCCTTCGCACCCCCTGCGCAAGGCGGCCCTGGCTTCCGCAGTATTCATCGTGACCGAAGTGCTGGCCGGGGCCAGTTTGGTGATTTTCGACTGGGTGGTGTACAACCTGACCTGGGGCCGGGTCATCGTCATGGCCGTGCACCTGACGAACACCTTGCTTTTGATTGCGGCCGTGGCCGTCACCGCGTGGTTGGCCTACAACCCCGAAGCCGAATGGCCCCGCCTGGAAGGGGCATTCGCCCGGCCCTGGCTGGTGGGCCTGCTTTTGCTCTTGCTGACCTCCCTTTTGGGCGCGCAGACTGCACTTAACGAAGTGGTTGACCACTGGGAACGGGTTGGCGGGATGCCCCCGGCCTTCGTGGGTCCGGCCCGGTATGTGCGTTCCATCGTGTGGGTGCACATCGGCGTGGCCGTGCTCACCACCCTGTACCTGACCTGGGCGGTGCTGCGCTTCCGCCTGCGGGAGACGCCGGCCCGGACCTGGGCCACCGTCGTCGTGGTCGCGGCCTGGTTGCAACTGGCCCTGGGCAGCATCAACTGGTGGCTGGTGCGCCTGAACATCACCACCCAGATTCTGCATCTGGCCGTGGCGTATACGATTTGGGTCGCCTGGTGGTACCTGTGGCCCACCAGGGTGTTGCAGTACCGACCGGCCTCCGGCTGGGTGGCTCGAAGCGTTCCCCGCACCTGAGCGGTGATTGCGAAGGCGCGAGGCATCTTCCATCCAGGATTTTCATCAAGGGGTGGGGGAAGGCGTTGCCTTCACCCCCACCCCCCAGAATGAGGTTCCGAGGTCGCGGCCGTGGAGTATTTCCGCCTGGGCCTCCTGGGTTACCCGTTGGGCCATAGCCTTTCCCCGGCCCTGCACCGGGCCGCGCTACAAGCCGTCGGCCTCGCGGGGGAATACCGCCTGTACCCCATTCCCCCCGAAGCCTGGGACCGGGAAGCCCCTGCCCTGGCCCGGGCCCTCCGGCAGGGGCGCATCCATGGCTTGAACGTCACCATCCCATACAAACGCCGGGTGCTGGCCTGGCTGGACGACCTGACCGATGCGGCCCGGGCCTGCGGTGCG
>JALXBY010000129.1 GCA_026991215.1 Anaerolineales bacterium | reverse complement strand
GTGGGGGTCCATGTGGGCGTGGGGGAAGCGGTCGGCGTCGCGGTGGGCCGCGGCGTTGGTGTCCTTTCCCCCAACACCGAAACCACACCCTGCCCCGGAAGCGGGGACGCCGTTTCTATCTGGGTCGCCCAGAGGCGAGAAGGCAACCACAACCAGGCCAGCGCCATGCCCACAAGCAGGGAAAAGGTCAGAACCCCGCCGAACGCACCCAGCCACACAAGCCTGCGTGGAATCCGCATCGCGCCACCTCAACGGGGAGGATTCAAGCGGCCATTATACTTGGAGCATCCCCATGCCTGCGGGAGGCTGGTATGGCCTGGGACGTGGAGGTGGATTTCCTGGTGGTCGGCTCCGGCGCAGGGGGCCTGACCGCGGCCCTGACCGCGCACGCCGAGGGGATGCAGACCCTGGTAGTGGAGAAAAGCCCCTACTATGGCGGCTCTTCGGCCCGCTCCGGCGGCGGCCTGTGGGTGCCCAACAACCACCTGATGCGCGCGGCCGGGGTCAAGGATTCCTTCGAGCAGGCCATGACCTACATGCAGGCCACGGTAGGCGACGTAGTGCCCCGCAAAAAACAGTGGATGTTCGTGCAACTGGCCCCGGTCCTGCTCCAGTGGCTGGACGGCCATACCTGGGTGCGCTTTCAATACATGCCGGGCTACCCGGACTATTACCCGGACCGGCCCGGCGCGGTGCCCCAGGGCCGCTCCGTGGAACCCCGGCCCTTCGACGGCCGGTTGCTGGGACCGGAACTGGCCCGCCTGAACCCGCCGGCCGTGCCCACACGAGGGCTGGCCATCACCTCACGGGCGTACCGGGACCTGGTCCTCATTCGCCGCACCTGGCGGGGCAAGGTGCAGGCCCTGCGGGTGGGTTTGCGCTTTCTTCTGGACCGGCTCACCCGCCGCACCACCCTGACCATGGGCCAGGCCCTGATCGCCCGCCTGCGGTACACCATGCTGCACTGGGAAATCCCCCTGTGGCTCGACAGTCCCCTCATCGATTTGGTCCTGGAAGGGGGCCGGGTGACCGGTGCGGTGGTTCGGCGGGAAGGGAAAGCCCTGCGCATTGCCGCGCGACGGGGGGTGCTGCTGGCGGCCGGCGGCTTCCCCCACAACCCGGAGATGCGCCAGCGCTACCTGCCTGCGCCCACGGATACTGCCTGGTCCGTGGCCCATCGGGGTAACACGGGCGACGCCATCCAGATGGCCGTCCACTACGGCGCCGCGACCGCGCTCATGGACGAAGCCTGGTGGGGGCCGGTTTCCCTGCCGCCGGACCTGGAAAGCGCGTTCTTCCACGTCAGCGAGCGCGCCCTGCCCGGCAGCATCCTGGTCAACCGACGGGGGAAGCGCTTCGTCAACGAGGCCGCGCCTTACATCGACGTGGTACACGCCATGTACGAGCGGCACCGCCCGGAGGACCCCCACATCCCCGCCTACTTCATCTTCGACCATCGCTTCCGCCAACGCTACCCTTTTGGCACGCTGTTTCCGGGCATGTCCCTGCCCGAAGCCTATCGGAAGGGGTACGTGGTCACAGCCCCCACGTTGGCGGACCTGGCCCAGGCCCTGGGTATCGACCCCCAGGGGTTGGTTGCGGAGGTGGAACGCTTCAACGCCATGGCCCGCCGCGGCTGGGATGAAGACTTCCACCGGGGGGAAAGCGCGTACGACCGCTACTATGGCGACCCAACGGTGCGGCCCAACCCCAACCTGGCCCCCATTGCCGAACCGCCTTTTTATGGCGTGCGCTTTTACCCTGGCGACATCGGCACCAAGGGCGGCCTGGTTACGGACGAACACGCGCGGGTGCTTGGGGCCAACGGTGCGCCCATACCGGGCCTGTATGCCACGGGCAACACCACGGCTTCGGTCATGGGGCGGAGTTACCCAGGGCCAGGCGCGACCCTGGCTC
>JALXBY010000128.1 GCA_026991215.1 Anaerolineales bacterium | reverse complement strand
CCATCGCTATTTTGACCTTCGCGGCCTGGATGCTCTTCCCGGACACCATGCGCCGCCTGGCCGAGTTGGGTTCCTTCCTGCCCTGGGTGGACCCCAACCTCAGTCCGTTGACCTTAGCGATTGTGGCCACCGTCGCGGTGCTGGTCATCGCCTGCCCCTGCGCGCTGGGCCTGGCCACGCCTACGGCCCTGATGGTAGGCAGCGGCCTGGGCGCGCAGCATGGCATCCTCATCCGCAGCGGCGAGGCCATTCAGACCCTGAAAGATGTGAAGGTGATTATCTTCGACAAGACCGGGACCATCACCAAGGGCAAGCCCGAGGTCACCGACGTGGTGCCCTTGAAGGGCTTCACCAAGGCGGACGTGTTGCGTCTGGCCGCGTCCGCGGAGCGGGGCAGCGAACACCCCCTGGGCAAGGCCATCGTGGAAAAGGCCGAGGCCGAGGGCCTTCCCCTGGCAGACCCTGAGGACTTCCAGGCCATCCGGGGCAAGGGCGTGGTGGCCCAGGTGGAAGGGAAACAGGTGCTCGTGGGGTCCCGCCGGCTTATGCGGGAACATGGCATCGACCCGGCCCCCGCGGAAGACGTCATGCGCCGGCTGGAAGAAGAGGCCAAGACCGCGATGCTGGTGGCCGTGGACGGCCGGCTGGTGGGCGTCATCGCGGTGGCCGATACCCTCAAGGACGATTCGGCCCTGGCCATCCAGGAACTGCACCGTATGGGCTTGAAGACGGCCATGATTACGGGCGACAACCGCCGCACCGCGGAGGCCATCGCCCGGCAGGTGGGCATCGACTACGTCTTGGCCGAGGTGCTGCCCGACGGCAAGGTGGCCGAAGTGAAGAAGATGCAGGAACAATTCGGCATGGTGGCCTTCGTGGGCGACGGCATCAACGACGCGCCCGCGCTCACCCAGGCCAACGTGGGCATCGCCATCGGCACGGGGACGGACATTGCCATCGAAGCCAGCGACGTCATCCTGGTCCGGGGGCACCTGAGCGGTGTGGTCGAGGCCATCAACCTGAGCCGGGCCACCTTCCGCAAAATCAAGCAGAACCTGTTCTGGGCCTTCTTCTACAACGTCATCATGATCCCCCTGGCCGTCATCGGCTGGATGCACCCGGTGCTGGCCGAAATCGCCATGGCCACCAGTTCCATCAGCGTGGTCACCAACGCGAACCTGCTGCGCCGGGTGGACATCCGGCCCTCCTATATGAAGGCCGAAGACCGCGGGGCGGCCCGGCTCGCCCGCCAGGCCTCCGAAGCTACGGCCTGAGGCGAAAGGCGAAACGGGGTGGGTCCAGGCCCACCCCGTTTTTGACTCATTGGGAAAGGGTATGCGCTTTGGCCGCGTTACTTATTTCAAGCGCACGGGCACCGGGCGTATCACGCCATCCTCCAGGAGATAGCCCCGGCAGACCCACGTTTCCCCCTGGGGGGCCCAGATGAGATACACCACCGGGTACGCGGCCTCGGCGACATCGATGCGGGATGGATATGGCTGCCCAAAGGGGTGGGAATGGTAGATGGCCAGCAGGTCCCACCCGTGCTTGTCCATGTCCTCGAACGCGGCCAGTTGCGCACGCGGCTCCATTTGATACCGCCACGGGCTGCGCCGCGCGTTGGGGATGGGGTACACATGCTCGCTCACCCCATCCCGGCCGGCCACCAAGCCGCAGGCCTCGTAGGGCGCTTCGGCCATGACGTGGCGGCGCATGGCCTCCCAGTGTTCCCGACGCAGGGTCAACCCAGGCGCAGCCATAACAGCACGCCTCCCAGGACGGCCGCCACCAGCAGGGGGTCGCGGAGGGCCTGGTACCAGGGGTCCCCTTCCCACAAATTGCGCACGCAGGAAAACAGGACGTACAGCCACCCCGCGCTCAGCAGCGCAAAACTCAACGTCGATGCGGTGATGAGGAAG
>JALXBY010000127.1 GCA_026991215.1 Anaerolineales bacterium | reverse complement strand
GAAGAGGTGCACCGGCACCGGCGGTATTGGCAGGAACGGGTGAAGGTGCGGCGGGTAGGTATCGATGGTACGGGGGTGAAGATGGCCGGCCGTCCGGATGCCCCTGGGGTCCTGGTGGTGGTCGACGACGAAACGGGGATTGGGCTGTGGGTGGAAGCCGTCGACGAACAAGACCCGGAGGCCCTGGCCCGGGCCCTGACGTGGGTCCTGGAGACCTTTCAACCGGAGGAGGTCATCACGGATGAAGGGAGCACCTATCCGGAAGCCCTGGAACGGGCGGCGGCCCAAAGCGGGCATGAGCCCGAACACCGGTTGTGTGCTTATCACTTTCGGCGGAACAAATTGAGCCGTCTGCGCCGTTTGTTGGAGACGGCTCAGGAGAAGGGCTGGAACCTGGTGGTAATGGAACTTCTGGCTCTGGAAGCCTTGCTCAAGCGCAGCCCGCCGGAGGTATGGGGGGCCTTTGCCTGTCGTTTACTGCGCCTGGTGCAAAGGGCCAGGCCACCGAAGCCCGGAGAGCAGGCGTCCTGGCATTACCGATGGCGCATGTTGCTTTTGGAATTGTGTGAGAAAGCCCCGTATATCACCGGTGTGACCAACAATCGTACGGAACAGTTGATTGGCCGCAGTTTCAAAATTCGTATCAAGAGCATGCGGGGATTCAAGCGCCTGGAGAATCGGAGGCACTTCCTGCATTTGGCCCTGGCCCTGGATGAACGGGCCCAGCGGGAAGGTTGGCTTTATTTGATCTGAACAGTCTCTTTATAGGGACCCCTGTCCGTCCCCACTTCTTGTCACCGCTTTTTGAACGATCACCGCGAGCGAACCTTTTCCCCGTAGTATCAAGATGCATAAAATGAGCAAGGAGCCATGCCCCGTTACACTTTTCTGGCTACACGAAGACCCAGCGCCGCAACAAGGAGGAAACCCCCATGCCCACCGAATTCCTCGACGAAGCCATCATCGAAGTGCAGGCCGGCAAAGGCGGTGATGGCATCGTGCACTTCCGCCGGGAAAAGTTCGTGCCCCGGGGTGGACCCGACGGCGGCGACGGCGGACGCGGGGGCGATGTCATCCTCTACGTGGACCCCAACCTCAACACCCTCGCGCCTTTCCGCTATCAAAAGCGCTTCGTGGCCCAGGATGGCGGCCGCGGCGGACCCAACCGACGTACCGGCCGCTCCGCACCGCCCCTGCGCATCCCCGTGCCCCCAGGCACCCTGGTCTACGATGCCGATACCGGCCACCTCCTGGCCGACCTCACCGAGCCGGGCCAGGAAGTCGTGGTGGCCCGCGGGGGACGTGGGGGCCGGGGCAACGCCCGCTTCGCCAACGCCCGACGCCAGGCCCCCCGCCTGGCCGAACGCGGCGAACCCGGCGAGCACCGCCGCCTCCGCCTGGAACTCCGCCTCATCGCCGATGTGGGTATCATCGGCGTGCCCAACGCCGGCAAGTCCACCCTGCTGGCCCGGGTGACCAACGCCCGGCCCAAAATCGCACCCTACCCCTTCACCACCCTGGTCCCCAACCTGGGCGTGGCCCAGTTGGACGACGAAACCACCCTGGTCCTGGCCGACATCCCCGGCCTCATCGAGGGCGCGCACAAGGGCCTGGGCCTGGGCCACGATTTCCTCCGCCACATCCGGCGCACCCGGGTCCTCCTCCACCTGCTGGATGGCCTTTCCCCCGACCCCGTGGCCGATTTCCATCAAATCAACGCGGAACTCGCCCTGTTCGACCCCAACCTGGCCAAGAAGCCCCAAATCGTGGCCTTCAACAAGATGGACATGCCCGAAGCCCGGGAAAAGTGGCCCCGCGTGGCCCAGGCCATCCAGGACCTGGGGTACGAAATCCTCCCTATCTCTGCCCTGACCGGCGAGAACGTGCGGCCCCTGCTCTGGAAGACCTACGCCCTGGTCCAGAAG
>JALXBY010000126.1 GCA_026991215.1 Anaerolineales bacterium | reverse complement strand
CGGGGAGGGAAGCCCTTCCTTGTTCCCTCCCCGTGTTGGTTGGTGGCTATCCAGGCGTGACCTCAAGGCAGAGGGACGGGGTTCCTCACCTCGGATATGCCATCAAACCCAGCCCCGCAGGCGCATGGCTTCGGCCACCCGCTGCACCGCGACCAGGTAGGCCGCCATGCGGGGATGCACGTTGTACTCCTTGGCCGTCTCATGTACCGTGTGGAAGGCCTGGGTCATCTTCCGGTCCAGCCGGCGGTATACGGTCTCCGCATCCCAGTAGTAGTTGTAGGCGTTCTGGACCATCTCGAAGTACGAGACCGTGACCCCGCCCGCGTTGCACAGGAAATCGGGAATCACGTACACGCCCCGCTCGAACAGGATGCGGTCCGCCTCAGGCGTGGTGGGACCGTTGGCCAGTTCCACCACCACCTTGGCTTTGATGTCCCCCGCGTTCGCTTCGGTAATCTGGCCCTCCAGGGCCGCGGGGATGAGCACGTCCACGTCCAGGGTCAGCAGTTCCGCGTTGGTGATGTTCCTGGCGCCAGGGAAATTGACGACCGAACCGGTCTCCCGCTTGTGCTTGAGCACCGCGTCGGGGTCCAGGCCTTCGGGGTTGTAGATGCCGCCCTTGGAATCGGATACCGCGACCACCTTGAGGCCCAGCAGTTCCTGCCCCAACTTGTGGGCGTAGGAGCCGGCGTTGCCATACCCCTGAATGGCCGTGGTCGCGCCCTTGAGTTCCAGGCCCAGGACCTTCGCGGCTTCCCGCAGGGTATACAGGCCTCCACGCGCGGTGGCATCGATGCGGCCCACGGAGCCGCCCAGAGGCAGGGGCTTGCCGGTAATCATGCCGAAGTCGATGTACCCGGCCAGCGCGATGTACTCGTCCAGCATCCAGGCCATGACCTGGGGGTTGGTGTACACGTCCGGCGCGGGCACGTCGCGATGGATGCCGAACATGGCCTCGCCCACGGCCCGGATGTAGGCCCGGGAAAGCCGCTCCAGTTCAGTGCGGGAGAGTTCCCGGGGGTCCACAATCACGCCGCCCTTGGCCCCGCCCAGGGGCAGGTCCATGACCGCGGTCTTCCAGGTCATCCACGCGGCCAGGGCGCGAACCGTGTCGATGGTCTCGGCCGGATGGAAGCGGATGCCGCCCTTGGCCGGGCCGCGCGCGTCGTTGTACTGGACCCGGAAGCCGTGAAACACCCGCACCGAACCGTCATCCATGCGCACGGGGAAGGTGACGTGAATCTCCCGCTTGGGCCAGCGGAGCAACTCATGGGTGGCCCTGTCCAGGCCAAGGAAGGCCGCGGCCTCGTCCAATTGCTTCTGCGCCATCTTGAAGGGGTTGAGTTGTTCGGACATGGTACGCCTCCTGTGAAGAGGTGAGGTTGCAAGGGGCTTCGGGGGAAAAAGAACGGGGCGCACAGGGCGCCCCGCGTGGTCAAATCCATCCCCGCATCTCCATGGCTCGGACCACCCTTTGGATGGCCAGCACGTACGCGGCGTCCCGGGGGTAGAGGTCTTCGTCACGGGCCAGTTGGAAGACTTCCTGGAAAGCCCGGGTCAGGTGTTGGTCCAGGCGGGCCAGGACTTCGTCCCGGGTCCAGTAGAAGTTCATTTCGTTCTGCACGCCCTCGAAGTAGGAAACCACCACGCCGCCCGCGTTGCACAGGAAATCGGGGATGACCATCACGCCCCGTTCCCGCAGCACCTCGTCGGCTTCGGGCGTGGTGGGGCCGTTGGCGGCCTCGGCCAGGATTTTCACCTGGGGGTGAATCAGGTGCACGGTCTCTTCGGTAATCTGGCCCTCCAGCGCGGCGGGGATGAGCACGTCCACCGGCTTGGAAAGCCAGGCCATGCCATCCTCGACCAGGTAGCCGGCTTTGCGGGCCGCCTCTTTGTCAATGGTGCCGAAGGTATCGGTGATGGAACGCAGGAAATCGATGTCCAGGCCTTCCTGCCCTGCGGAAATCGTATAGGGACGGCGGTCCTTCCGGTCCCAATAGGCCACCGCGACCACCTTGCCGCCCAGGAACTGGGTGAAGGCCTGGGCCGCGTGCTGGCCCACGTTGCCAAAACCCTGGATGGCGGCCGTTGTATGTTCAGGGTCCAGCCCCAGGAGTTTCATGGCCTCGCGGATTTGGTAGACCACACCGAAGCCCGTGGCTTCGGCCCGGCCCGGCGAGCCGCCGCCTTCTACGGGCTTGCCGGTAATCACACCGGGGGTGTACTGGCCGATGAGCTTGGAGTATTCGTCCATCATCCAGCCCATCATCTGGGGCGTGGTGCCCACATCGGGCGCGGGGACGTCGATGCGGGGACCGATGTTCCGCCAGATTTGGTCGATCCACCCGCGGCACAGGGTTTCCAGTTCGCGGCGGGAAAGGCTGGCCGGATCCACCGCGACGCCGCCCTTGCCGCCGCCCAGGGGCAGGTCCACCACCGCGGTTTTCCAGGTCATCCACATAGCCAGGGCACGGATGGTGTCTAAGGTCTCGGCCGGGTGGAAGCGGATGCCGCCCTTGGCCGGCCCCCGGGCATCGTTGTGCTGCACCCGGTAGCCGAAGAACACCTTGATGCGGCCATCGTCCATGCGCACGGGAATCTGGAAGCGGAACTCCCGCATGGGCCAGCGGAGGATTTGGCGGGCGTCTTCGGAAAGGCCCATCAGGTCCGCGACCCGGTCGAACTGCTTTTGGGCCATTTCGAAGGGGTTGAGTTCTTGCACGAGTTCGATGCGGGAACGGGCAACCTTTGACGTCTCCATGGCTCCATGCTCCTTGGCATGTTGGGGGAAAGCCGCAATTCCGCAGGGAAGTATAGCACGTTGCAACGATATGGATGCCTGGAAAGGGTTATGGTACGCCTATGCCTCCCATCAATATGGACATTCTTCAGGGCTACCGCCCGCCGACACACTGACCGCCGACAGCCCACTGCCGACCGCTGACCGCGGGCCGCCCCGTTCACGCCCGCCGCACCTGCCCCATGGCCTCGATGTGGTAGCCCGGCAGCCGGGCCACCGCGTCCCGGAAGTTGGGGTCTTCCAGGACTTCCCACAGGGGCTGCAGGAGCGGGTCCTGGTACAGGTCTTCCGGGACCACCAGTTCGTAACGTTCGGTGAACAGGGGGATGAACTCCAGGCCCAGCGCGTGGGCCGCAGCCGCGATGCCCAGCCCGCAATCGGCCCGGCCCGAAGCCACGGCCGCGGCCACGGCCAGGTGGGTGTATTCCTCGTGCTCGTAGCCCTGCACCTGTTTGGGGTCGATGCCCAAGCGGGCCAGATGGTAGTCCAGCAGAATCCGCGTGCCCGAACCCCGCTGGCGGTTGACGAAGCGCACGTCCTTCCGGGCCAGGTCTTCCAGGCCCCGGATGCCCTTGGGGTTGCCGGGCCGGACCATCAGGCCCTGCTCCCGGTGCACCAACGTAACCAACACCATCTCCCGGCCCGGCAGGTAGCGCCGCACGTAGGGCACGTTGTAGTCGCCGGTCTCCGGGTCCAGCAGGTGGGACCCCGCGAGATGGGCTTCCCCCCGACGCAGGGCAATCAGCCCGCCCAGGCTGCCCACATGGGCCGAGGAAAGCCGCCTTCCCCGCTGCATGAGGAACTGGGTGAGCAGGTCCAGCACCATGTCGTGGGAGCCAATGGCCAGGATGGTCCGTTCCAGTTCCTTGGGGGAACGGTACAGGCGGACCTGGACCTGGCTCCCCGCGGGCAGGCCTTCGACCCCACGGGGCAGGACCACGATGCCGTCGGCCCGCACCAGGGAGGTGATGACCCCTGCGCCGCGGGAAAGGGGAGCGGCCAGCCAGCGCTCCCGGACGCGTCCCACCGCGACCCGCAGGTAGTCGTCATCCCCCGGCGGCGAGGTGACCTTGCGGGTGAGATGGGCTTCCAGGGTCAGGGGGGCGTGGGGCGGTCGGCCCAGCCAGCGGGCCAGCAGCGGCTCCACGAAGATTTCCCCCGTAAGCGCGGCGGAAACCGGATACCCCGGCACGCCGATGATGGGCACCTGCCGGTCCTCCAGGTGAATCATGCCCAGGATGACGGGATGGCCGGGCCGCACCGCGATGCCGTGGACCAGGAGTTCGCCCAGGCTTTCCACCACACGTGCGGAGAAGTCCTCGGAACCCGCGGAGGACCCCGCGTTGAGCAGCACCAGGTCGTGGGTGCGCGCGGCCTCCAGAACGCGGGACCGGATTTGCTCGAAGTCATCCGGGGTGATGGGGAAGCGGGTGGCCTCCCCGCCCCATTGCAGCACCTGGCTTGCGAGCACTAAGGAGTTGAACTCGATGATATCCCCCGGCCTGACCGCCGCACCAATGGGGACCAGTTCGGTGCCCGTGGGCAGCACCGCGACCCTGGGCTTGCGGGCCACCACCACCTGGGTGTGCCCCGCGGCGGCAATGGCTCCCAGGTCTACGGGCCGCAGCACGTGCCCGGCCGGGAGCACCAATTCAGTGGCCACCAGGTCCTCGCCCATGGGCCGGACGTTCTTCCAGGGCGGCAGCGCGTGCCGCACCCGCACCACCGCGGGCCGGCGGGGGTTGGTGGCCGGGTTGCCGTCCGCGTCCAGGGGTTCTACGTCTTCGATGGGGAGCACGGTATCGGCCCAGTCGGGCAAGGGGTCGCCGGTGTCCACGTACTGGGCCTGGTCGCCGTAGGTCAGGTCCACGGGTTGCGTGGGGGAAGCCCCCGCGATGTCCGCGGCCCGGACCGCGAAGCCATCCATGGCCGCGGCGTGGTAGTGGGGCGAGGAAAGTTTCGCCCATACCGGCTCCGCGAGGACCCGGCCCAAGGCTGCGGGGTCCAGGGGCAACGTTTCCTTCCCCAAGACCCGCCACAGGCCGGCCGCCTGCAGCGCGCGGTGCCAGCGCCGGAAGGCTTCGTCCAAAGGGATGTCGTGGAGGTACACGCTCATGGCACGCTCCGGAGGTGGAAATTAGGGGGCGATGGGTTTACCCATGATACATCAAAATTCTACAGGTTTTCTGTGCAAGGCCACGCTTTCCACCAGGCCGATGGCAATCAAACTGGCCAGGAGCACGCTGCCGCCGTAGGTGATGAAGGGCAGGGGCAGGCCGGTCACGGGCATCAGGTTGAGGTTCATGGCCACGTTGACCAGGGTGTGGAAACTCAGCATGGCCGCGACGCCGTAGGCGATGAGCGCGCCCTCGGTATCGTAGGCGCGACGGGCCACGTGCACGCAGCGCCAGATGACCCCCAAGAGCAAAAGCAGCACCACGAGCGCGCCCACGAACCCCAGTTCGTGCGCGATGACCGCGAAGATGAAGTCGGTGTGCCGCACCTTGAGGAAGCGCAACTGCACCTGGGGACCCTGGCCGTAGCCTTTCCCAAACAGCCCACCGGAGCCAATGGCAATCAGGGCCTGCTGCACGTTGTAGATTTCACCGTAGCGGGCTTCGGGGTCGGGGAACAGGAACTGAATCACCCGTTGCTGCTGGTAGGGGCGCAGCAGGGGGAACCCGACGATGGCGGAAATCACCCCGGCCAGGCCAAAGCCCAGGAAGTAGCGGAAGCGCAGGCCCGCGGCCCACAACATGGCCACCCAGATGACGCCCAGGGTCACCGAGGTGCTCAAATCCGGCTGGAGGAACACCCAAATCCAGAGGAAGCCGGTAATCAGCGCGCTGGTGGCCAGGACGCGGGGGCGGTTGATGGCCTCCCCGCGGCGGGCCAGGAAGCGGGCCTGCACCAGAATCAGGACGACTTTGGCGAACTCCGAGGGCTGCAGGAAAATCGGCCCCACCCGGAACCAGCGGGAGGAACCGAAGAGCGCGGTGCCCGCGATGTTCAGGGCAATCAGGGCCAGCACCACGACGATGTAGAACACCCGGCTCATGTCCAGCCAGATGTGGTAGTCCACCACGGCCAGGATGAAGAGCAAAACGAACCCCACCCCGGCATACAGGGCCTGCCGGGAGGGCAACTGGGCCAGGGTCTCGTTGCCGGCGATGGCCGAACGAATCATGGCCACGCCGAACATGGTAAGTACCGCGACCAGGCCCAGCAGGACGAAATCGAAGTTGCGCCAGGAGAGCCGTCGGAGCATGGGAGGGTTACGCCGCGCGTTCCTGGGCAGGCAGCGAAGACTGGATGGCCTGCCGGAGTTTCTCCAGGAAGCCGGAAGCAATCGCTTCCCGCGCCCGGGCCAGGCCGCTGAGTACGGCATACCCATCAAAGCGGCCATGGCCGATGAACACCAGGCCGTTGACCCCCATCAGGGGCACCGCGCCCACCTCCCTGGGGTCCAGCAGGGACTTCTTCATGTGCTGGAACGCGGGCATGGCCAGGAGCGCGCCGAGTTTCGTACGCCAGGAAAGGCCCAGGCCGGCCTTGAGACTGTCGGTAATCAACCGGGTCAGGGCTTCCATGGTCTTGAGCACGATGTTGCCGGTAAAGCCATCGGTCACCACCACGTCCACTTCGCCCTGGAAGAGTTCCTTGGGTTCCACGTACCCCACGAAGTTCAGGTCGCTTTGTTCCAAAAGTTGCCAGGCCTCCCGCGTAAGGGGCGTGCCCTTGGTGGGTTCCTCACCGTTGGCCAAAAGCGCGACCTTAGGTTGCGCCCGGCCCTGCAGGTGTTGCACATACACCGCGCCCATGACCGCGAACTGATACAGGAACTCGGCCCGGCACTCCGCGTTCGCGCCGGCATCCAGCAGGTAGGCCATGTGCCCCCGCGCGGTGGGCACGGGCACCATGAGGGCCGGCCGCTTCAGGCCCGGCATCCG
>JALXBY010000125.1 GCA_026991215.1 Anaerolineales bacterium | reverse complement strand
GGTGACGTTCAAGCCATGGATGCGCCCCTGCCCTGGCCCGGGCCCTCCGGCAGGGGCGCATCCATGGCTTGAACGTCACCATCCCATACAAACGCCGGGTGCTGGCCTGGCTGGACGACCTGACCGATGCGGCCCGGGCCTGCGGTGCGGTCAACACCCTGTTCCTCCAGCAAGGCCGCCTTGTGGGGGAAAACACCGACGCGCCCGGCTTCTGGGCCGACCTGACCCACCGGTTGCCCCAGGTGGCGGCATGGACCCACCCTCGCGCGGTGCTTTTGGGCGCGGGCGGCGCGGCCCGGGCCGTGGCCTGGGCCCTGTCGCGGCAGGGCTGGACCGTGTACGTGGTGGCCCGGCGGCTGGACCAGGCCCGCGAACTGGTGCAGGCCTTCCGCGTCCGGGGCCTGGCTTCCCTCTTCGCCTATCCATGGGAAAGTCGCACCGACCCCGCGGCCCCCTGGTTCCGGGAGCCGGGGCCGGTGCTCCTGGTCAACGCCACGCCTGTGGGTATGGCCCCCCATGTCGCGGCCTCCCCCTGGCCTGAGGACGGCCCCTGGCCCCAAGAGGCCGCGGTGTACGACCTGGTCTACAACCCCAGGGAAACCCGGCTGCTCCAGGCTGCGCGGCGGGCCGGCCTGCCCGCGGTGGACGGCCTGGGTATGCTGGTCTTCCAAGCCGCCTTCGCCTTTGCCCGCTGGACCCAGGTGGACCCGGCGCGTGTGCTCCCGGCTATGGCCAAGGCCGTGGGCCTTTCCCTGCCCCACGAGGTCGCATGAACCCCTGTCGTCTTCCCCGCCGCTGGCTGGCTCCTGGAATCGTGCTCTTTGCGCTATGGGCCGCGCTCATGTGGGCCACGGCCCCCCAGGTGCCCTTTCACCCCGATGAGAGCACCCACCTCTTCACCGCGCGGGATGGCATTGAGTTCTGGTCCCGGCCCTGGCGCCTGTTCTACCGGGGCAGCGGCGACCTGCGGGAACACTACCGCCTGGTCAATCCCCCCTTGATGCGCTGGTACGTGGGTACGGTTCTGGGCCTGTTGGGCCGCGCGCCCCTGCCCGTGGATTGGGACTGGGGCGCATCGTGGGCGGTCAACCAGGCGCGCGGGGCCGTGCCCGACGCGCGGCTGCTCGCGACGGCCCGCCGAGCCATGACCCTGCTGGTGCTCCTGGCCGCGCCGGGGGTGGCCCTGGCCGCGTGCCGGCTGCGGGGACCCCTGGCCGGGCTGCTGGCCGGGCTGTACTTCATGCTGCACCCGCTGGTGTGGCTGCACGGCCGGCGGGTCATGATGGAAGGGCCGCTGCTCTTTGGCGTCGCGTGGTTCCTGGCCGCGCTGACCGCGCCCCGGCTCCGGGCCTGGCTTTTGGGCCTGACCCTGGGCCTGAGCCTGGCCGCGAAGCAGACCGCGCTGGCCCTGTTCGTGCCGGCCCTCTGGCGGGTGGGGAAGGAAATGCGGCCCCTGCGGGCCGCCGCGCGCGGGGCCGTGACCGTACTGGCCCTGGGCCTTGGCGTGTACTTCCTGCTCAGCCCGGTTTTCTGGAACCGACCCCTGGCCGCGCTGCAGGCCGCGCGGCAGCGGCGCCTGGCCGTGACCCTGGGCCAGCGCCGGGCCTTTGGCCAGCACGCGGGGGCCTTCGTCCCCCGCAGCATCCCCCAACGGGTGCTGCTCACCGGCGTGCTGCTCTTTGGCCCCATGCAGTATGCCGAGGTGGGGAACTATCAGGACGTGCTGGCCGCCCAGCAGGCGGCGTATACCCGCACCTGGGGGTGGCTGCATCATCCGGCGTTGCAGGCCGTGCGGCTGGCCTGGGGCCTGCTCGGCCTCTGGCGCCTGATACGCCGCCGGGAGCGCGCACCCGCGCTCCCGGCCTTCCTCGTTGGGTTTGGGGCCGTGCACGGGTTGTTGATGCTCGCGCTGCCCCTGGCCTTTCAGCGG
>JALXBY010000124.1 GCA_026991215.1 Anaerolineales bacterium | reverse complement strand
GAAGCCCGGGACGCGGCGCGGCGGGTCCTTCGGCTGCAACGGCTGATTCCCTACGTGCTCCCCCTGCTCCACCAGGGCGAGGCCCTGCCCGAGGCGGTCCGGGAACTGATTGCCGCGCTCCTGGCCGAAGCCGGCCTTTCCAAAGAACAGCGGCTGGCCCTCTTGCGCGACGCGCGGGCCGTCCGCACCCTGTTCCAGCTTCTCCCCCAACAAAAGGCGCATCTCCTGCCGTGGATTCAGGACGCGCTGACCATGCCCGATGCCAACGTCCGCGCCCTGGCCCTGGACGCCCTGGCCCAGATGGAACAACCCGTCCTGGTCGAACAGGTGCGGGCTAGCCTCCAGGATACCGACCCCGACGTACGCCTGCGGGCTGCCCGGCTCCTCGGTCAATGGAAAGACCAGGAGGCCCTGGAAGGCCTGGTCCGCCTGCTGCGCGACCGGGACTACCGGGTGCAGCAGGCCGCGGTGCAGGCCCTGCGGCGTTTCGGCCCCACAGTGCTGCCCGTGCTGGCCCAGCACCTGGATACCTCCATCCCCAGTTTCCGTGAACGCATCATGGAAGTGGTGGCCACCCTGGATGACGAGAAAACCCGGCAGGAACTCCGACGGTGGTTGCAGGACCCCCGCCCGCGGGTGCGGGAGGCCGGGACCTGGCTGTTGGGGTATTTGGGTCAGAAGGAAGACCTGCTGAACCTGGCCCGCGCGCTCAACGACGAGAACCCCAACGTGCAGAAATCGGCCCGGGAAGCCCTGATTCGGGTGTACAAGCGCCTTGGCTCCCATGCCCTGGACGAATTCCTGGCCCACCTGCTGGGCCTCCACGCGGAAGCCCGGTTGCCCTATTTGCGCGCCCTGTACTTGCTGCGGGACCACCTCCGAGAGGCCGACATCCCTCTGGTCCGCCGGGCTTTGGAGCACATCCTCGATAGCACCTCCTCCCTGGAAAGCCGGGAGCACATCCGCCGCCTGCTACGAGAACTGGTATAAGAGGAGCAGAAGGGCTTCCCCTTCACGCCATCACTCCCATGCTGGAGGGTCACCATGCCCGGCAAGTACTACGAGGACCTGGAAGTTGGGATGCGCATCCGCCATCCCCTGGGCCGGACCATCACCGAAGCCGACAACACCCTGTTCTGCGCCATCACCATGAACACCCAGCCCCTGCACCTCAACGAGGACTTCGCCCAGCGCAGCATCTTCGGACGGCGCATCGTCAACGGCCTGCTGACCTTAGCCCTGGCCACCGGCCTCACCGTGCCCGACCTCACCGAAGGCACCATCATCGCCAACCTGGGGTATGAGAACGTGCGACACCCCAACCCCATGTTCCACGGCGATACCCTCTATGTGGAAACCATCGTGCTGGAGAAGCGGGAATCCCGCTCGCGGCCCAATGCGGGCATCGTGCGGCTCAAGCACATCGGCCGCAAGCAGGACGGCACCGTAGTGGTGGAGTTCGAGCGGGTGGTGATGTTCCTGAAGCGGCCCAAGGAGGAAGGTTGACCCGCGCCGCGGCCCGGCCGGCCTCTTTCACAAAAGCGCAGGCCCGCAGGCCACGAATTTGGGTAAGACCGAAGGGAACCCTGCACCCCAAGTCCCCCAAGGAGACGCCGAAAATGCCCTGGGTACGCCTGTATCACGCCGACAGCCGCGCCATGCCTGAACTGCCCGATGCCAGTGTGGACCTCATCGTGACCTCGCCCCCCTACTGGCACATCAAGGATTACGGCGTGCCTGGGCAAATCGGCTACGGCCAGAGCCTCCACGAGTATCTGATGGACCTCTATCGGGTCTGGAAAGAGGCGTATCGGGTGCTGCGACCAGGCCGGCGGCTTTGCATCAACATCGGCGACCAGTTCGCGCGGGCTGTGGTCTACGGGCGCTACAAGGTCATCCCCCTTCATGCCGAAATCATTGCCCAGGCCGAGCAAATCGGGTTTGATTACATGGGCGCCATCATCTGGCAGAAGCGAACCACCATGAACACCACTGGCGGCGCGGTGGTCATGGGGTCCTATCCCTATCCCCCCAACGGCATCGTGGAAATCGACTACGAGTTCATCCTCATCTTCAAAAAGCCGGGCAAAAGCGCGCGGGTTGCGGCGGAACAGAAAGAAGCCTCCCGCCTGACCAAGGAGGAATGGAAAACCTACTTCACCGGCCACTGGAGCTTTGGCGGCGCGCGGCAGGTGGGCCACGAAGCCGTGTTCCCTGAGGAGCTCCCCCGCCGGCTGATTCGGATGTTCTCCTTCGTGGGGGAAACCGTGCTGGACCCCTTCGCGGGCAGTGGTACGACGCTGGTCCAGGCGCTTCAGTTAGGACGCAACGCGATTGGATATGAGATTCACCCGGACTTTGTCGCCATGATACGTGACCGATTGCGCGGGGCCGGCGGTCCCTTGTTCGCACCTCAGGTCACGGTGCACCGACGGGAGCAATCTATCTCGCTTCCGCCCGTGGAGGAGTACCGGCCGCGCATTCGCGATGCCCGCCCCCTGGTGGACCCGGCACAGTCCCGTTCACGGACGCCGACCTTGTTCCGGGTCCGGGGACTTGAAGGGGAACGCCTGGTTCTGGAAAACGGTTTGCAGGTCGGGTTGCTGGGGGTGGAGATTACACAACCGGACGCGTTTACCCACTATGTGCAGACCCGGTTGCGGGGCAAGCAGGTCTTCCTCAAGCCCGAAGATGTGCTCCAGAAAGCCCAAAACGGGCCGGTTCGGGCTTATGTGTACCTGAAAAACCGTATTTTCATCAACACATACGTGCTCAAAGTTGGCATGGGCCGGCCCTCTGAAGAACACCATCGCTTGCGTGACAAGTTCCTGACGATTTGGAGAACGCACCATGGCCAAAGAGTGGGTCCTGAATATAGCGACCAATCGCTGGGGCCTGAACAAGAAGAATAAAGTGGGGCCTGTGGCCCAGTGGATTCGCGAAGCTTCCCCAAAAAGCGTGGACGAATGGGAGCAGGCTTATCTGAAGCGTCTTGCCCAATGGCTGCAAGAACGAAAGATTCCTCTTTCCCCCGAAGCCTATCTGCACAGTTTGGGAGAGCGCCTGTACGTCAAAATCTCCGAGGTCCTTCGGCAGGAAGTCGAGGGGGTAACCCTGGAAGATTGCGTGGCCTATATCCGCACATTGGTGATCCACCGGACGTTCGAGGGATACCGGCGAGAATTGCAGACCGTCTATGAGCAACTGCGCGCCCATTTGCAGGTGGAAATCGAGCCAGCCCCTGACGAAGTGGACAGGACGTATCATGTTGATTTTTGGATACCTGTGGGAGCCCGGCGCATTGGCATCCAAATCAAACCCATTACGTATATGCAGCAAAGCGACGTGCATCGCTGGCTTTCCTGGATGGAACAGGCGCACAAGGGCTTTGAACGGAAGTTTGGCGGCAGGGTGTTCGTCGTTTTCTCCCGGAAAGAAGGGCGCCGCCACGTGATAGCCAATCCTGAGGTCATAAAGGCCCTTCGCGAAGAACTGCAACGCCTTCAGCAGGAGTCCGGTCATGCTTCTTCGCCTTCCCGGCCTGATTGACCCCCACGTCCACGTGCGGGAGCCGGGGCAGGAACACAAGGAGGACTGGGACACCGCGACCCAGGCTGCGCTGGCCGGCGGCTTCACCGCGGTGCTGGCCATGCCCAACACCCGGCCGCCGGTCACTGACGCTGGAACCCTGAAGGCCGCGCTGCAACGGGCCGCGACAGGTGCCCGCTGCGACTACGCCCAGTACCTGGCCGCGACCGCGGGTTTCGGCCCTGAACAGGCCCGACTGGCCCCGCGGGTGGCCGGGTTGAAGATGTATCTCAACCGCACCTTTGGCCCTATATGGCTGCGGGACCACGGGACGTGGCACCCGGCCTTTCGCCTCTGGCCCCGGGAAGCGCCTTTGGTGGTCCATGCCGAACGGGTGCATCTGGCCGCGGCTCTGTTCTTCGCCCGCCTGTACGACCGGCCCATCCACGTGGCCCACGTGGCCTACCGGGAGGACATCCTGCTGATTCGCGGAGCCAAAGAACGGGGCTGGCCCGTGACCTGCGAGGTCGCGCCCCACCACCTTTGGCTGACCGAAGCCGACGCCCCCCGCCTGGGGGAAGGCTGGGCCGAGGTCCGGCCCCGCCTGGGCACGGCCACCGACCGGGAGGCCCTCTGGGCCAACCTCGATGTGGTGGACGTGTTTGCCACCGACCACGCGCCCCACACGCGGGAGGAAAAGGCCGGGCCGAACCCGCCGCCGGGGTATCCGGGCCTGGAAACCGCGCTTCCGCTGTTCCTGACCGCGGTGCATGAAAGCCGGCTCACCCTGGAGGACGTGGTGCAGCGCATGGCCCACAACGTGCGGCGCATCTTCCGCCTGCCCGAACAGGCGGCCACGTGGGTCGAAGTGGACCTGGAAGCCTCCTGGGTACTGCCCGAACGGGGCTGGCGCACCAAAGCCGATTGGTCCCCCTTCGCAGGTTTTCGGGTGCGGGGCCGGGTGCATCGGGTGGTCCTGCGGGGCCAGACGGCCTACCAGGAAGGCCGGGTCCTCGTTCCGCCGGGCTTCGGCCAGGATTTGCGGGCAAAGGGCCTCAACGGGAGATAAATTCAGCAGGACGCAAACCAAACGCCCCTTTGGGCAGCCGTTCCTTGTGGCATTCCCCTCAGGAGGGCCTGATGTACACCCTGCACTTCCTCCTCAGCCACCAGGATGTGCCGTTCCGTCAGGTCGTGGCCGAGGCCTGGGGACTGGAGAACCCGGAACAACTGGCCCATGACCCCGAGGCCCTGACCCAGGCCCTGCTCGCGGCCGATTTCACGGCCATGTGGAGGGCCCTGCCTGAGGCCGCCCAGGAAGCCTTCCTGCACCTGCTTCGGCATGGTGGTGCCATGGCCTGGGAGCCGTTCCTGAAAGCCTACGGCCCCCTGCGCCCCATGGGTCCCCTCCGCCTGGCCCGCGAGCGGCCCCATGAGCGCCCGGCTTCTCCCCTGGAGGCCCTCTGGTACCGGGCCCTGGTGGGCCGCGGCCTCCACAGCGGGGGCCAGGGGCTGGAAGAACGGGCCTACATCCCCTTGGAGTGGCAGGAGAAGGCCCGCAAACACCTCCAGGCCGCCTTGCAAACGCCTGTTGCTTTTGAGGAAACAAAGCCCCTGGGCCGGCCGGCGGTGCCTGAGGAAATCGAACAGCCGCGGCCCGCCGCGCCCTATCTGGCTTACGACCTGGTCACGGTGCTGGCTGGCCTGCGCCAGCAGCGGCCCTGGGCGGAAATTCAACCCCACCTTTTCGCCGCGTACCCCGAAGCCTGGCTGTTCCGCTTCTTGGAGGCCTGGGGCCTGGTCGCCGAAGGTCAGCCCAGGCCCGAAGCCCTGGCCCAACTGTTCCGCCGGCCTTTCCCCCAGTTCTGGCTCGCCGCGTGGCAGGCCTGGCTCGACGCGGACTTCCACGACATCGAGGTCATGAAGCCCTGGAAGGCCCTGGACCCCATCCCGGACCCGCCCCAAACGCCGCGGCACTGGCTGCGCCGGGCGCTGCAACGGCTCCCGGTGGGGACCTGGTGGAGTTGGCCGGCCTTCCTGGACGCGGTGGCCCAGCGCGCGCCGGATTTCGCCCGCAGCCGCAGCCAGCACCGCCGCGTCTGGCGCTTCCTGGACCAGGGCCGGGTGCTGGCTTCCGCCGAGGACTGGATGCAGGTGGACGGCGCGCTGCTGCGGTTCCTGGTCTTTGGCCCCTTCCATTGGTTCGGCGTGGTGGAAACCGCGGGCCGGGCCTTCCGCCTTTCCCCCTATGCCCCGGCCCTGCTCCAGAACCGCGCCCCTGCCCTGCCGCGCCAGCGGGATTCGGTCCTGGTTCGCGCGGATGGCCGCATTGTGGTTCCGGCCATGGCCCTGCCCGTGGTGCGCTACCAAATCGCCCGGGCCACGGCCTGGGAAGACCGGCAGGGGATGCGCTTCGTATACCGCCTGGACCCAGACCGGCTGCGTCAGGCCCAGGCCCAGGGGCTTTCGGTGGAGCGCCTGCTGCGGGTGCTGTACAAGGCCGCGCCGGGGGTACCAAAACCCGTGCGCCTGGCCCTGGAACGCTGGAGCCAGGGCAAAGTGGCCCGTCTCGAAACCTGGCGGGTGCTCCGGCTCCCGGAACCCGCGGCCCTGCACGCGTTGCAACGTTCCCCCCTGGGCAAGGACATCCTCCGGGTGCTTTCGGAGGAGGAAGTCCTCATCCGGGGGGAACAGGAAGCCCGCTTTCGCCAGGTTCTGTGGGAGATGGGGTACTTTGTGGAAAACAGTTAGTAGACAGCAATCGGCAGACAGCAGACGGCGGTCGGCCGTCGGCGGTCAGCCGGCCACGCTCAGGGTGCGGACCAGGAGGGTCTGGGGCGTGACCACCTGGTCGGCCAGGCGGCCCACCATGCTCCAGGGTCCCGTCCAGGTGATGAGGACGGGCCGGATCTGACCCCGCAGGTCTTCGTCGCTATCCACGAAGACCAGTTTGTTCTGGGGGGTGCGCCCCTTCCAGCGGCCCTTGACCTTTTCTTCGAAGAGGACCTCCACGGTCTCGCCCAGATACCGGGCGTTGATTTCCGCGGCGATGCGCTCCTGAAGTTTCTCCAGCATCCGGAAGCGCCGCCATTTCTCCTCTTCGGGCACGTCGTCCTTCATGAAGCGGGCCGCGACCGTGCCGGGCCGCTCGGAATAGCGGGCGATGTGCACCACGTCCAGCCGCAGTTCTTCCAGCAGGCGGTAGGTGCGCATGAACTGTTCTTCGGAC
>JALXBY010000123.1 GCA_026991215.1 Anaerolineales bacterium | reverse complement strand
GACTTAGACGGCGACGGCAAGCCCGACATCGGCGATACCAACCTGGACGGCAAAATCGACGCCTGGGACACCAACGGCGATGGCAAGCCCGACCAGTGGGATACCAACTTCGATGGCCGCAAAGACGCCTGGGACACCGACGGCAACGGCAAGCCGGACCAATGGGACCGGAACTTCGACGGTCGGGTTGATGCTTGGGATACCACTGGGAATGGCAAGCCCGACCAGTGGGACGAGGACAACGACGGCAAACCGGATACCTGGGACACCAACGGCGACGGCAAGGCCGACGCCTGGGACAAGGACGGCGACGGGAAACCTGAGCAATGGGATAAGGACGGCAACGGCAAAGTGGATGCCTGGGACCGGGATGGTGACGGCAAACCCGACGCCTGGGATACCACCGGCAACGGCAAAGCCGACGCCTGGGACGACGACGGCGACGGCAAGCCGGACACCTGGGACACCGACGGCAACGGCACCGAAGACGCCTGGGACACCAATGGCGATGGCAAGCCCGACGTCTGGGACACCAACGGGGACAAACTGCGGGATGCCTGGGACAGGGACGGGGACGGCAAACCCGATGCCTGGGATACCAATGGCGACACGCGCGTGGACGCCTGGGACATCTTCGGTACGGGCAAACCCAACGCCTGGGACACCAACGGCGATGGCCTGCCCGACCAGTGGGACCGGGACGGCGACGGCAAGGTGGATTCCTGGGATACGGATAACGACGGCTACCCGGACCAGTGGGATTCCGACGGCGATGGGAAACCCGACACCAACCAGGCCCCGGCCAACCTGTGCACCGCGCCGGACCTGACGTGCCGTCAAACCGGAAATGGTCAGTACCCGTGGATATGCCCCGGCCGCGGGGTCTTCCAGCAGTGCACGTGGGATAAGAACCTGTGCCGCTACCGCTGTGTGGGCAACCCTACACCGACGCCTCCACCGCCCTCGCAGCCCCAACTGCCCGACTGGTGGTGCGAGGAATTCCCGGACGACCCGGCCTGCCCGTAAGCAGCACCCATGCTGGCCGATGAGACCTTGAGGGTGGGGGAAGGCTCTGGCTTCCCCCACCCTTGCTTATCCCCGCAAGGCTTTGCGGACGAACCAGAACGCCATGGCCCCAAAGATGACGAAGATAACCAGCGTGAACACGGCCAGGCCAGCGTTCCCTTCCAGGAGCGCCTGGATTGCGATGTAAACCAAGGCAACCCCCGCCAGGACATCGACCAGGGCCATGAGCACCGAGAGGCCCCGGAGGAACCGACTGCGGCCCAGGAAGGTGGCAATCAGGAACAGGCCATGGCCGCCCAGAAAGCCAACCAGGGAAAGCACCGGAACGATGAGCACCACCAGAATCGCGCCCATCCCTGCCTGGGCAAGGTCGGCACTGCGCAAGGAGAACAGGAGCAGGACGCTACCCACCGTGAGCACAAAACCCAGCAAGGCCAAAAGCCCAGCAAGCACTTCCCGCATGGCTGTACCTCCCCGAACCCAGGTCAAGTCATGCCCTCGCACAATATCTTACCCGGCCTATGCCTCGGCCCGTCCACCCAGGTGCTTGGCCAGGAAGCGTTCCGCGCGGCGGAAGAAGTCCAGGCGGTTTTCGGGCTTGAAGAAGCCATGGCCCTCGTCGGGATATTCCACATACTCCACTTCCCGACCTAAACGGCGCAGGGCCTCCACGATTTGCAGGCTCTCCTGCCGTTTGACCCGCGGGTCGTTGGCCCCCTGGCCAATGAGCAGAGGCGCACGGATGTTTTCGGCATGGAACAGAGGCGAGACGGCCCGCAGCAGGTCCGCGTCCTTTTCAGGATGCCCCATGCGGGTGTGAAAGATGCTTACCATGGGCTTCCAGTAGGGCGGGATGCTTTCCAGCAGGGTGAACAGGTTGGACGGACCCACGATGTCTACCCCGCAGGCGTAGAGGTCAGGGGTGAAGGTCAGCCCGGCCAGGGTAGCGTAGCCGCCGTAACTGCCGCCCATGATGCCGATGCGTTTGGGGTCCGCGATGCCCTGTTCCACCAGCCACCGGGCCGCGTCGGTCAGGTCGTCCTGCATCTTACGACCCCACTGCTTGTTGCCCGCGTTGAGAAAAGCCTTACCGTAGCCTACAGAGCCGCGGAAGTTGACCTGAAGCACGGCATAGCCCCGGTTGGCCAGCCATTGCGCGATGGGCTCCCAGCCCCAGAAATCTCGCGCCCAGGGGCCGCCGTGGGGATAGATAATCGCCGGCAGGCCCTTGGGCTCCACGCCTGGAGGCAGGGTTAGGTAGCCGTGCAGGGTCAGCCCGTCGCGAGCCGTGATGCGAACGGGTTTGCGCTCGGCCAGGGGGTACTTTTCGATTTCGGGTCGCGAGACGAAGAGCAGCCGGGCCTCGCCGCCATCGCGGTCATAGAGGTAGTAGTGGAAGGATTGGCGGTCGCCATCGTAGACCACAATCCAGCGGCGGTTGCTCAGGTCGCGGCTGAAGATGCCGAACTGACGGCCCGGCTCCACCTGTTCCAGGCGGACGAAGTCGGCTTCCAGGGTCGGGTCCAGCACCACCCACGCTTGTTTGTCGCGGTACACGGCCACGGCTTCGGGCCGCTCGGCGCGGGGGTGGAAGAGGAACGATGGACCCAGACTCCAGTCGCCTACACCCATGTCGTATTCGGGGTCCTCGGCCAGGATGCGCTCTTCGTCGGTGCGCAGGTCATAGGCCCGCAGGGAGGCTGTGTTGCGGCCCACGCTGCTGAAGAGGTACAGGGTATCGCCCCGCAGTTCCACGCCTCGGACGAACATATCTTCCAGGCCCCAGCGGTAGAACACCTCCCAGCCATCCCCTGTGCGGCGCAGCAGTTCACCGCCGCCGTCGTCGGTCATGCGCGTGGCCACCCGCACCTGAAACCGCTCGTCGGCCAGAAAGCCCACCGCGCCGATGTCGTTCTGCACCACCAGGGTGCGCTCACCGGTGCCCAGGTTCACCCGATAGACATCGTGCAAGGCCGGGTTGCGGTCGTTGAGGGCGATGAGGATTTCATCGGGAAAGTCAGGATGCACACGGACGAAGCGGGCCTGCACGCCCTCGCCAGGGGTGAGCAGCCGCGCCTCGCCGCCCGTGGGGCGCACCGCGTAGATACGCCAGTTCTCGTCACCGTCCCTATCCTGGATGTAGAGCAGGTCGCCGTTGTAGGCCCAGGTGAATTCCTGGATACCCCGGCCCCGGTCCGAGGTCACCCGGCGGGTTTCGCCTGTCTCCAGGTCCTGCACCCACAGGTTGAGCACGCCCTCCCAGGGGCGCAGAAAGGCCAGAAAGCGCCCGTCAGGGGAGATGCGCACGTTGGCGTATTCCGGATGGGCGAAGAAGAGTTCTAAGGGGATGAGGGGAACGTTCGTCGTGGACATACCTCTGCTCCTGTATGGTTGACAATTGCGGTTTGAAAACAAATTATACCACCTAAGCGAGACGGTTTTGCAATCTTCATTCCCCCGCATCCTGAGCCGTGGCGCTGCGGTGGCGGGCTGCCTCCCGCTCCATTTCCAGGAGCACGCGGGCGACTTCGGCCAGGGCCGCCCGCTGTTTGCGGTAGAAGTCGGCTTCGGAGAGGGCCAGACGCCGCACGATTTCCCGCACCTTGCGGCCCTGGAAGAACTTCATCTCCAGGATGTTGTAAAGCAGCCACTCGGTGGTGAAACGTCGCTCCCCAGGGGGACGCAGACGCTCCACCGCCTCCCGCAGCACGGCTCGCAGGCCCTGGACCGCATCCCCGTTGTAGGCTTCCGCGGCCTGCTGGACCACCCGCCAGCGCAACAGGGGGTTCCGGGTGAGTTTCGGGCCGCCCCAGTAGTGTTTCAGCGCATCCCGGACCCACTGAAACACCTCGCTATCCGAGGGCAGGTCCTCCACATCCTGCCGCAGGGCCTGTTGTCGGTCGAAGCGGGCCAGCGCGTGCAAACGGGGGAAGAGCAGGGCCTCGGCCCCCCGCCCGGCCAGGTTCTGGAGCAAATGCAGCGTTCGGTACCCCCGCCGCCATTCCTGCAGGGCCAGCAGTATCCGTTGCGTCACGGTTTCCAAAAGGGAGCGGTCTTCTTCGCTCAGCGCGCGGGCGCGGGGGAAGACCAACAGGGCCACCAACTGCCCCTGCCCGTCATGGATGGGCCAGAGCCAGAGGTCGCCCCAGGCCCAGGGCGCTTTGGGGGTCGTCGGCCCTTGCAGCACGGGGTCCGGCAGGGTTTCCCATTCCCCAATGGTGATGGTCAGCCCCGGCCGCTGTTCTTCGTCCAGGGCCGCCAGCAACGCGCGGGGAACCTGCAATCGGTCGCAGACCACGCCCAGCAGGGCTTCCAGGAACTGCCGCAGGTCCTGGGTGGTGAACAGGCCGGTTTCCAGACGGTGCAACATGTGGATGACCGGGTCCCGTGTCCACCACAGGGCTTCCAGACGGGGCAGGAGCACCCCCCAGACCGCGTTGAGGAACAACACCGCACCAATCAAAGCCACGGGGACCCACAACCCATACGGTTCCCCGAATTTGCTCATGCCCCAATACCGGGCCAGGGTCACCGCGGCCAGGGCCACCGACGCGGTCACCGGCCCCCGTACCAGCCAGCGAATCAGCCGTTGCTGGACCACCCGGTCGGGTTGGGTGACACCGAAGAACGAAGCCGCATACGCCATGAGCACCAAAAGCCCGCCCACCAGCATCTGGCTGGTCAGGCCAAGGAGCCAGAACCCGGCGACGAAGCGACCGAAGACGGTCTCGGCAAAGGTCAGGTAAGGGAACGCGCCCATGCTCAAGGCCAGGCCGCCCAGGAAGAGGTACGCCAGACGGCGTCGGGAGACGCGCACCACAGCCCGGCGGAAGGCCCGGTAGAGGTTGACCACCGCGAAGCCTGCGGTTACCCCGTAGTACAGGGCAAAGAACCAGGTCCAGGCCCCGCCCACGAAGTGGGGCGCGGGGACGCGGCGGAAAATCCGGGGATACCAGGGCATACGGGGGTCCCACAAGCCCCAGAGCATCACCCCCGCCACCACGAAGGCCAACTGCACCACCCGCACCCGCCGTCCCCGCGAGGGGCGGCCCGTCAGGGTCAACAGGGCATCGGAAAAGAAGAGCAGCGCGGCCGGCAGCAGCGCCAGCCCGGACCAGGCCACCCGCATCCAGAAGCGCTGTTCGGCCATGGAACGGGCCACGTCCGCCAGGGCTTCCCCGCCATACAGGGGCACGAGTACGAAAAGAACTAAGGAAAAGGCCCTGGCCACCCGGTCCCGCAGGTTGAAGGTCAGCGTATACAGCCACAGCCCGGCCGCGGTGATGCCGATGGCCGCGGCCACCAGCGCGTTCAGGATGCGCAACACGCTGTAGGGGGACATGGGCTAAGGCCTTCCCAACAAGCGGACCGTTTATTCATCCGCGCGGTGAATCCGTTCCCGCCAGTAATGCAGCCACTTCTCCGATGCCGCTACCCACACAGCACGGTACAGGTCCCCATAGTCCAGGCCGGGGCGGAGGGGGAAGAGGGGTTCTGCTTCGGAAGTGGTCACCACCGCGCCGGCCTCCTGGGCGACCAGGGCGGGCGCGGTGTAATCCCACACGTAGGGGCCGCAGTTGAGGGAAAGCACGCCCTGGCCCGAAGCCACCAGGCCGATGTGGTACGCGCCGCAGCCCAGGGAACGAATCTTGCCCGCAGGACCGTCGAACCGGTACTTCCAGGGCGCGTCCGAGCACACATACAGGAACGCGGTCTCACGAAAGGCCGGCTCCCGGACCTGCAACGGCCGGCCGTTGCGCCACGCGCCGTGGCCCTTCATGGCCACGAACATCTCGTCGAGCACGGGGAAGTACATGGCCGCGACCAGGGGATGCCCCTGGTGCACATACGCCACCAACACACCCCACCAGGGCAGCCCGGCCGCGAAGTTCGTGGTCCCGTCCAGGGGGTCCACCATCCACACGCCTTCGGCGTCTTCGGGGTAGCGGGTGTCGCCTTCTTCGCTGAGGACGGGGACGTCGGGCGTGGCGGCCTGGAAGAACTCCCGCAGGGTGCGGTCGGCTTCCAGGTCGGCCTCGGTGACCAGGCCCCATTCGGCCTTCTTTTCCCAGGCCCGAAAGCCCCCCTGGTTGAACGCCCGGCGCAGCACCTCGCCGCCGCGCACGGCCGCGGATTCCGCGATGTTGAGCCATTGATGCAAGTCCATGGTCCGGCCTCCAGGAAGGGGTCTCACGGCTGCAATTCTACTTCCACTGGCACGGGCAGTGCGGCCTCCCGCAGGGCGGCCAGCGTTTCCCGGCCTTCCACCAACCGGGCAAAGACGGTCAGGTCGGCGCGTGGGGCCAGAAGCAGCATCCACCGGGCATGGTTCCACTGGGGGGAAAGGGGTTCCAGCGCCAGGTCCCCGACCTGGGCCGGGCCGGAGGGCGCTTCCCTGGGCAGGAGGAACCCCGGGTGCCCGTACCCCGTGTTGGATGGGTCCCCCAGGTACAGGGCCTGCCCATCGCGGCGGTAGATGGTCATCCCTGTGTACCAGCCCCGTTGCAGCAGGTAAACCACCGCGTTCACGCTCTGAGGCGCGTGCTCCGGGCGCAGGACGAAGCGCAGTTCCCCCTGGGGCACCCGGAGGCGCAGCGTGTATCGGGCCTCTGGCGTCAGCACCCAGGTGGGGCATTCGGCCACCCGGCGGGTCTCAAGGCCGCGCAGCGCGGCCAGGGTCTTCAGGTTCTCATACGTGGGCGGTCCGGCGAAAAGCCGTCCATCCACGAACACCACC
>JALXBY010000122.1 GCA_026991215.1 Anaerolineales bacterium | reverse complement strand
GTAGAATGTGAGCGAAGCGTTTGTTTTCTTGCATGGTGCGCCCTCCGGTTGTGGGTTTTTAAAAATCATACCGGAGGGCGCATTTGTCGTTTATAATTTATGACTGCGACTTATGGGTATGCGACAGACTTTGACGCACCTTGACGCCCCTTCGACCCCGTGTACAATTGGCCCGGCTTCCATCCCAACCACAAAGGAGCGAGGGTAGTCCGCCAAAGCGGACGAGAGGCGCTCCGGGAGGCGAATCCATGGCCGAACGACCCCGATTGCAAGCCCGCCGACGCACGGTTTTCGGCAAGAAGGTCCGGCGCCTGCGCCGGGAGGGGAAACTCCCGGCCATCCTGTACGGCCCCACCGTGCCCGACCCCATTCCCCTGGAACTGGACTACCGCAGCACGGCCAAAATCGTGAGCACGGCCGGGCCTTCGACCTTGCTGGACCTGTACGTCGAGGACGATGACCAGACCTACCCCGTCATCATCCGGGAGCGGCAGCGGGACATCCTCACCGGGAAACTGCTGCACGTGGACTTTCAGGCCGTCTCCCTGACCGAGACGGTGGAGGCCGAGGTCTCGGTGGTGCTGCAGGGCGAGGCGCCCGCGGCCCGCATGGGGGCCACCATCGTGCAGCAACTGGAAACCCTGACGGTGGAGGCCCTGCCCGAGAAACTGCCCGAACAAATCGTCATCGACCTTTCCCGCCTGGCCGAGCCTGGGGATACCATCACCGTGGCCGACCTGGTGCTGCCGCCTGAGGTCAAGGTCCTGCACCCGGCCGATGAGGTCATCGTCGCCGCGGTGGAGGCCGAAGAAGAGGCCGGCGAGGGCGAGACCGAAGAAGGCGAGGCCGAGGCCGCGGAAGAATGAGCGGCTTGATGCCCGAACGGAAAGCGGCCCCCAGACCTTGGGGGCCGCTTTTTGGTTTCGCGGGGCGCCGCGCCTTCCTATCCTTCCTCCGGCACCTCTTCATACCCCACGATCATGGCCTTGATGTGGGCCAGCACGGTATGCCCGGTGGTCGTCATGTACACGTGCACGATGAAGAAGGTGAGCAGCAGGAAGGCCCCCGCGGTGTGAATCGGCGCGAGCACGGAAAGGGGAACCCGCAGGCCCCATTCGGGCAGCCGGTTGTAGTACAGCATGAGCAATCCGCTGACGCCCAACACCGGGATGATGAGCAACTTGAACCCCAGGTAGGTCAGCCGCTGCAGGGGGTTGAGTTTGGAAATCTCCGTCTTCTTGAAGGGGTGCGGCTCGTTGCGGAAGATGCCCACGGTGTAGTACCGGAGGATGAGGCCGATGCGTTCCGTGGTTGGGATGTACTGTTTCCACTGGCCGGTGGTGAAGTGCCAGAACGCGGTGAAGGCCACCAGCGCAATCAAGGCCCAGGCAAAGCGCACGTGCCACACATAGGCCGTTTGGAAGTCCCACCAGTGGATGGCCCCGTGGATGTTGGCTCCCGTCAAGCCCAGCCCGATGAGGATGAGGGCCTGGGTCCAGTGCCAGAAGCGCTCGTAACGGGTGTAGAGGTAAATGCGGCGCATGCCGTGCCTCCTTGCCAAAGGGTTTCCCGGTCGTGAAGCCCGGTGAGGGGAAGGGCCGGGGGCGCGGGGGACAGTCCGCGCCCCCTGGGCTCACCGTCGCCGGTAGTGGTTGACGACCCGCAGCCCACCATGGACGACCACACCGGCCAGGGCCAGGCCGGAGAGGGTCCAGCCCAGCGCGTCCAGCCAGGGCAGCCGGTCGCGGCCGGGGATGTACACGCCGGGCACGCCCTCCAGCCGGCCGCCCTTGGTGTGGCAGTCGTCGCATTTCAGGGCCTGCTCCTTGGGCGCGACCATGTGGGTGATGGGCCAGTACATGGCGGTTTCGACCCACGCGTACTGGCCGCTGTAAGCCAGCCCTGCGGCCTTCATGCCCTCTTTGAAGGCCTGGGGCCATTGGTACGAGGCCCAGAACGCGGTCTTGTCCTCCTTGTTGTAGGGCATCAGGTGGGGCACCAGGAGCACTTTGTTGACCGGGTCATACCCCTGCTTGCCCCGGAAGACCTTGAAGGGGTAGATGCGCGCGTTGGGGTCATTGGGGCCGCCCAGGGGCCGGTTGACGTAAACCGGCGTCTGGTTCGGGTCGATTTTGTCCCCCAGGGTCATGACGTCCATCCGCCCGTTGAACCAGAGGTAGGTGGGGGTCACGTTCTTGGCCCATTGGAACTCGCCCTTCTTGTAGTCGTACACCACCCAGCCGTTTTCGTCCTTTTCGACGCCATGGTCCCCGCGGGTCTTGTCCCCGGCCTTGGACCAGTCCCACCACATCTTGGTGGGCTTGTTGCCCCGGGCAAAGGCGGGGATGTGGCAGGTCTGGCACGCGACCTTGTCCACATGGTCGTTGAGTTTGGGGTTCTTCATGGGGGCCAGGCCATGGCAGGATTCGCACGTGGCCGGGTTCTCGTCGGGGGTCGGCAGGTCCTTGCCGTGGACGTCCTTGGCCGTCATGTGGTAGCGGCTGCCGGAGATGCGATGCGCGCCCCGGTAGTGACAGTCCGCGCACACCATGTTGGCCCCCTGGGGGGACATGTGCACGTCCACTTCCCGCGGGGGGTTGACCAGGGTGCTATCCAGGTCCCCGTGTTTGACCGCATCGCCCCCGCCGCCGTAGAAGTGGCAGGCGCCGCAGGTCTTCCGGCTGGTGGGGCCGACGTTCTGGGCGATTTCCGAGAGATTGGGAGGCTCCCAAATCTTGCCGCTGCCGGGCGGGAACTCCTTGGGTTCGTACACGGGGTGCCCGGCCCCTGGCGGGAACTTCTTGTACTTGCCGGTGGTGTCGTGGCAGACTAAGCAATCCACCGCGGCTTCATTGGTGAAGTCGAAGTTGGCGTCCTTCCAGCCGTACCCCGCGTGGCAACTGGTACACCGCCGCCAGTTGGAGACCACCGCGATGCAGAAGTTGTTGATGACGTACTTCTTCCCCACGGTTTTGTCGGTAAGCACGTCCCGGCGCTCCCAGGTCCAGTGATAGGTTTCCATTACCTGTTTGGCGGCTTCGGTGTGGCAGGAAAGGCAGGCTTTGGTCACCTCGGTGGCGTTCTTGAACTCCTGTTTGAGCACGTCGAACTTGCGGTGGTCCGCGGTCGAGGCCTTCCCCTGGCGGAAGGGGTCGGGGTTGGGGGTGGCCGTCGGCGTGGGGGTCTGGGCTTGCACCGGTTCCCCGACGCCGGACCACAGCGCCAAGACCGTCAGGACCAGCCCCAGCAGGCCGAAGCGCACGAAGCGTTTCCACGTCATGGGCGTTCCTCCATCGAAAAGATGCCTGCCCACGGAGCCGAGGCGCCAGCAAGGAAGAAACTGCGCAGATTCGCTTTTATCCTGCCCGTCGAGTGTGCGCGCGGCAACACGACGAATGTCACCCTTTGGTACGGTTGTCGCAGTATGTGATACACCCCACAGAAGGAAAGCGCGAAATGTGGCCCGCCGCGTGGGGAGGCGGCATCCATTCGGTTCCGCCTTGAGGATTGAGAGGTTTTGATAGCCCCCGCGGGGTAGAAGGGAGCCGCCGTTGGCCGTCTTGCGGCTTTGCAACGCCGCGTGCAATGGCGTTTTGGGCCTGTGCACCCTGTTTTGGAGGAGGCGAACCCATGACCACGCCCCTGCGTCCCCGGCGAGACGTCGGCATCGTGGGGTACGGCGCGTACATCCCCCGCTACCGCCTGCCCGCGGCGGAAATCAACCGGGTGTGGCATGGTGGGTATGCCGGGCACCCGGTGGAGGAAAAGGCCGTGGCCGGGCCGGACGAGGACACCTTCACCATGGCCCTGGAAGCCGCGCGCAATGCCCTGGCCCGGGCCGGCATCCCGGCCCAGGACCTGCGGGCCGTGTGGGTAGGGTCCGAATCCCATCCCTACGCGGTCAAACCCACGGGGACCCTGCTGGCCGAGGCCCTGGGCGCGGCCCCGTCGGTGCAGGCCGGCGATTGGGAGTTCGCGTGCAAGGCCGGTACCGAGGCCATGGTCGCGGCCATGGGGCTGGTGGGTTCGGCCATGGCCGATTACGCCCTGGTCGTGGGCGCGGATACCGCCCAGGGCCGGCCCGGCGACGCACTGGAGTTCACCGCGGCTTCAGGCGCGGCCGCGTTCATCCTGGGCCCGGCCGAACACGCGGTGGCCCGTATCCTGGCGTCCTACTCCTACGTGACCGATACCCCCGACTTCTGGCGGCGGGAAGGGGAGAAGTACCCCTCCCACGGCCAGCGCTTCACGGGCGAGCCGGCGTACTTCCACCACATCACCCAGGCCGGCCGGCGGCTGCTGGAGGCCCTGGACATGAAGCCCGAAGACTTCACCTTCGCGGTGTTCCACCAGCCCAACACCAAGTTCCCCCAGCGGGTGGCCCGCATGTTGGGTTTCACCCAGGAACAGATTGCCGTGGGGCTGCTCGTGCACTGCATCGGCAACACCTACTCGGCCTCCGCGCTCATGGGCCTGACCGCCATCCTCGATGTGGCCCAGCCGGGGGACCGCATCTTCATGGTCTCCTTTGGCTCGGGCGCGGGGTCCGATGCCTTCGCCTTCGAGGTCACGCCAGCCATCGTGGAACGCCGGGACAAGGCCCCCCGCACCGAAGATTACATCCGCCGTCGGACCGAAATCGACTACGGGCTGTACGTCCGCTACCGGGAGAAACTCCACACCTGAACTTCCTGCGAAAAGGAGGCCGAGATGCGCGAGGTGGTCATCGTGGGCGTGGGTGTGACCCCGGTCAAGGAACATTGGGAACGCAGCCTGCGGGACCTGGCCTGGGAAGCCGCGCACGCCGCGCTGCAAGAGGCGCCAGGGTTGCGGCCCCAGAGCCTGTACGTGGGCAACATGCTGGCCCCTTTGCTTTCCCGGCAGGCGCACCTGGGCGCGCTTTTGGCCGACTACATGGGCCTGAACGGCGTTGAGGCGGTCACGGTGGAGGCCGCGGGTGCCTCCGGCGCGATGGCCCTGCGCCAGGCGTACCTGGCCGTGGCTGCGGGCGCGGTGGATGCCGCGCTGGTGGTCGGGGTCGAGAAGTTCACCGACCGGGTGGGCGCGGAAATCGAGACCGCGATGACCGCGACCCTGGACGCGGACTACGAAGGCGAGATGGGCCTGACCCCCGCAGCCCAGGCCGCCTGGCTCATGCAGATGTACCGGGAACGTTACGACGCGCCCGAAACCGCGTTCATGCCCTTCAGCCTGCTGGCCCATCGCCACGCGGCGGGCAACCCTTACGCCATGTTCCGCCGGGCGTTGGGGGAAAAGCACTATCGCGGGGCCGCGGCCGTCGCGCCGCCGTTGACCATCATGGACATGGCCCCCTACGCGGATGGCGCGGCCGCGGTGCTCCTGGCGGCGGAGGACGTGCTCCCGCCGGAAATGCCTAAGCCCAAGGTGTACGTGGCCGGTTCAGCCGCGGCCACCGACGCCCTGGCCCTGCACGACCGGCAGGACCCCCTGGCCTTTACCGCGGCCGGCCTTTCCTTCCAGCAGGCCCTGGCCCAGGCCGGGGTCACGGCCCAGGACCTGGACCTGTTCGAACCCTTCGACCTGTTTGGCGTCTATGTACCTCTGAGCCTGGAAGCGGCGGGCCTGGCCGAGCCGGGCCGCGCCTGGCAGGGGGCCGAAACGCGCTACGCCCTGACGGGTGACCTGCCCCTGCTCACCATGGGGGGCCAGAAGGCCCGGGGCTTCCCTGGCGGCGCGGCTTCCCTTTATCAGGTGGTGGAAGCCGTCTGGCAATTGCGGGGGGAAGCGGGGGAGAACCAGGTTCCCCAGGCCCGGATTGCTGCGGTGCAGGCCCTGGGCGGGCCGGCGTCTACGGCGGTGACCCACGTGCTGGTGCGCAAGTAGGGCGCGCGCAGGCGTTGTTGGGGTGTTGTTGGGCCGACGCCGCGGGCGGGGTCCCCGCCCGCGGCGTCGGTTTTTTGGGCTTTCGGTCGTTGGTGCTTTCGGTCGTTCGTCGCTCGTCGTTCGTGTAGCCATCGCCTTGGCCCTCGTGTAGCCGACACCTCGCTCTTCGTATAGCCAACATCCCGTCCTTCGTGTAGCCAAAACCGGGATTTCCATGAACCACGCCCGGATTTCGTGTAGCCAATAACGAAACCAAACAACCATTGCGTAACCAAACATGCACCAACGACACCATCCCAATTATTGCCAACGGTTTGGGTATCATACACCGCGAGGCCTGCACCTCCGACTGGTTCGTGCATTCCATCGACCACGTCATGGGTGGGTGCCATGCAAGGCCATGGGGCAAAGGCGCGACCGGAAGACCTGGAACGACGGGTGGCCCGCTGGATTGCCCAGGAAGGGTTGCTCGTCGGCCGTGGGCCGGTGGTGGTGGGGGTTTCCGGCGGCGCGGATAGCGTGGCCCTGGCCCACATCCTGCTGCGGTTGGGGTATCCGGTTCACCTGGCCCATCTGGACCACGGCCTTCGCCCCGATAGCGGTCAGGATGCCGCCTTCGTGACCGAACTGGCCCGGCGCTGGGGGGTGCCCATCACCGTGGGCCGGGAAGACGTGCGTGGGTACGCGGAAACCCACGGCCTGGGCCTGGAGGCCGCGGCCCGGGAGGTGCGGTACACCTTCCTTTTTCGTGTAGCCAATCACATCCAAGCCCGCGCCGTCACCACAGGCCACACCACAAGCGACCAGGCCGAAACCGTGCTGCTGCACCTGCTACGCGGCAGCGGCCTGAACGGCCTGGCCGGCATGAAACCCCGCGTGTTCCTATGGGACCCCCACATCCCTCTGGAA
>JALXBY010000121.1 GCA_026991215.1 Anaerolineales bacterium | reverse complement strand
GTGGACGTATCCCACGTCACCGTGCGGTTGCGCTCCGGCCCCTCCACCACGATGCGCATCCGGTGGATGGGCAGGCACGTGGTCTGCACCTCGAAGGTCAGCAGGTCCCAGAAATACCATCGTGCGCCCGTGCCCAGGGGCCGCACCACGATGTGGGGTTTGGGCTGGGCCACGGTGAAGGCCTTGCGATACGTGGCTTGCAGCCCTGCCCGGTCCCATACCTTAGGGGGATTTGGATTTTAGCAGATTTCCGTAAGTGAGGGAAGGTGATTTGTCGGACGGTGGGACGGTGTGTTCGCCTGGGCCGGAAGGTTTTGCTAAACTTGAGCGTAGTCCGAACATCGGGGAGGTGCATCCATGGCCGCCATCTCGCGCGAAGACATCGTCCGCACGGTGCAGGAGCATTCGGTGCTGATCGAACGAGAAGCCATCGTTACCCTGTACGAAGCGTCTCAAAAGATGATGGGCTTTGGCCTGGCCGGGTTGCTCTACCGGGCGGGCAAGGCCGCTGGCAAGCGGGGCGCGGAGGCCCTGTCTCAGCGGCTGAACCTGCAGGGGGAAGACCTGCTGGAGGCCCTGCGCATCGCCTTCAACACGGCCCGATGGGGCGAAGCCCAACTGCACCGGGAACAGGAACCCTGGACCCTGGAAGTGCACGATTCCCTGTTGGGGCAGTCTCTGAAAAGCAAGCGGCCGGTCTGCCACCCCATCGCGGGCTTCTGGGCCGGCTTCCTGGAGGTGGCCCTGGGCCGCGAAGTGGAAGTCAAGGAAACGGAATGCATGGCCCAGGGCGCGGCGGCCTGCCGCTTCGAAGTCCATTTCAAATAGGAGGCCATGATGCAGGCACGCAGGCTGGGGTGGTGGGTGGGCATGTTTGTGGTCCTTTCCCTTTTGGCCGGATGCGCGCGAGCGCGTCCCGCCGAGCCTGTCGAGGAAAAAAGCGCGCCCGGCGCCCCGGTCGCGGGCATGCCGGGAATGCGTGTGGCCCAGGCCCCTGCAGAAAGCCTTGAACAGCAGGCCCTGCCCGCGGCCGCGGGCAGCATGATTGCCTACACCGTCACCCTGCGCCTGCGGGTCGAGAACGTGCGCGCGGCCTACGAGCAAATCCTTCAGACCACTCAGGACCTGGGCGGCTACGTGGTGCGCTCCCAACTGCGCACCCAAACCCAGGCCACCGGAAAACGGGTGTACGCAGGGGAAGTACACGTCCGCGTCCCCGCGGCCCGGCTGGACGAAGCCCTGGACGCCTTCCGCAACCTGGCCGTGGAGGTGCTGGACGAGCAAATCCAGAGCGAGGAGAAGACGGGCGAATACATCGACCTGGAGGCCCGGATACGCAACCTTCAGGCCACGGAAGCCGAGTTGCGCAAGTTCCTGGAACGGGCCAAGACCACGGACGAGGCCCTGCGGGTCTACCAGCGGCTCACCCAGGTGCGGGAGGAAATCGAACGGCTGGAGGCCCGCAAGCGCTACCTGGAGGGCATCACCACCTACGCCCTGATTCAGATGACCCTGCTCCCCCAGGAAGCGCCGGAACCCGTGGTCCCCAAGGGCTGGTCGGCCAACGAGGTCGTACGCGACGCGCTGCGGGCTTTGACCAGTACCCTGCAGTTCCTGGCCACGCTGTTCATCTGGGTCGTGGTCTACCTGGTGCCCGTCCTGGCCGTGGTCTTGCTTCCGCCGTACCTGTTGTACAGAATCGGATATGCCTGGTACCGAAAGCGTTCGCCAAAACCGCCCTCGAACACGCCCGAAGAAGCGGGCTGACGATTCCCCCCAAGGAGCAAGCCATGCCCGTACGCGAACCGACCCGAAGCCGCCTGGCCCAGCCCACCCCACGCCCGGCCCGTAGGCGCCTGGCCCCGCAACCAGGGCGGCCTCCGGGCCGGGCGCGGGGGGGGCCGGGCCAGCCGGCTTCGGGTCGGTTCGGGTACGGGCATGG
>JALXBY010000120.1 GCA_026991215.1 Anaerolineales bacterium | reverse complement strand
GGTGGGATGGAGTTTTGTTTTCATGGAGTTTAGTCATTTGGAGTTTAGTTAACATGCGACAGAGTTGTCGCTTCGGTGCGTCAGAGTTGTCGCTTCGGCTTGACAGACTTGTCGCTTCGGTAGGACAGAGTTGTCGCTTCGGTGAGGCCGAAAAAGAAGCCGAAGCGTCAGTGTTGTCGCTTCGGTGCGCTTCCGAAGCGTCAGACCCGTCGCTTCGGCCATTGGCGGAAGCGGTTGGGGATGGGGCTTCTTCGGCCTCCTGGCTCTCCTTCACCAGGTCTTCCACCACGCGGCGCAAGCCCTCGTAATTGGGCGCCACCAGGGTGCGCTTGCCCACCATCCGGCCAAAGACGTCCTGCACGTATTGCACTTCCACCTCCAGAAAGCCCCGTTCCTCCAGGAATTTGACGGCCCGCTCCAGGGTGCGTTTGGACACCCGGTATTTGCGGGCCAGATAGTCGTAGTTGAGCACCAGGCGGCGGCCCGGGAAGCGCTGCATGGCCTGGCCGTCCTCGGTGTAATCGGGCCGGTACCAGGAAAGCACTTCCACCAGGACCCGCACCGCCCACACCTGTAGCCGTCCCTTCTTGCGAAAGGCGGGATGGGCATAGAAGGCATCGAAGGACGGCACATAGGTGCCCAAGAAGACCTGCTCATAGGCTTCCACATAAGGCGAGGCGACGGGATACCGTTTGCTCATGCCAGTCCCCTCCGTACGGCCCATGCCGGGGGGTCCACGATGGGCAGCCACAACTGCCCCACCCGGTAACGGGCCTGGATGGACAGATGACAGCGCTGGCACAGGGCCACCAGGTTGCCCGGGTCGCAATTGGTCGGGTCTCCGTCCAGGTGATGCACCGTCAGGGTGTAGCCGTGTTCCGGGTCGTGGGGGTGGCCGCAATGCTCGCAGCGCCATCCGGCTTCGTCTTTGACCTGGGTTGCAATGGCTTCCCAGTCCTCGGGGTATTGGGAGCGAGTCCAGGGCATGGCTTATGCCTCCAACAGTCGAGGTTGATGGGCATTCTTCCCCCGCCCCGTCAGCAACGCGGTGACCAATGCCTGAACCTCCGAGGCGGAGGGATGCACCCGGCAGTACAGGTCGAAATCCCTTTGGGCCAGGGCGTACCAAGCGGCCTGCAGGTCCCGGCTCAGGTCCGGGTCCCATACGCTCACGTGGCGCTTGGGGTTGAAGCGGCCTTGCAACCGTTCGGCCAGAAAACGGGCCGCCTCCCATTGTTCTGGCGTGGCCCGGTCCGGCGTCCATTCGGGATGGGTCATTTCGCTCCCTCCCGGCAAAGGTAGCGCCCGTTCACCCAGCCCTGGACAGGCCCGGCCAGGCGAATCCAGGTGCTCTCCCCTACCCGCACCCGCTCCCCCGTGGGCACCACTTCCATGCCCTCGGCCAGGATGAACCGCACCGCGCACTCGGTACCCGGACAGGCCCGCACGTTCAGCGCGCCGTTTTCGTAGCCCGTGCATACACGCGTGCGCGGCCGGACCCCGCGGGGCCGTACAGGCGTCCCCGCCAGTTCGGGCGTCTCTACGGGGGAAAACGGCGTTGGGATGGACGGCGCGACGTCCACCTTCGCGGCCTGGGGTTTTGCGGCCTGGGCCGCCGTGGGCGTGGGCGTGAAGATGGGCCAGATGGGTTGAGGCTGCCATCCGCACCCGGCCAGGCCCAATGTCAAGAGCAGCAGCCAAAACGCCCGCATGTCATCCCCCCAGGGCCAGGAATCGCCCTGCATCGTGGTCGAAACCCACGGGGCCGTACAGACCAATGGCCACGCCCTTCCCCAGCATGTTCGTGACCACGACCCGCACCCCCATGCGCTGCAGGTTACGCAGGTCTTCCTGCAGAATGAGCAGGAGTCAACTATAAGCGAAAGCCTTTTTTGAAGGTGGATCATCCTGAAAGAGGCGGCCATGGCGCAAGAGATGGAAC
>JALXBY010000119.1 GCA_026991215.1 Anaerolineales bacterium | reverse complement strand
TCGTGACCATCGGGCAGTACCTGCAACCCAGCCGGCGGCATCTGCCCGTGGCCCGCTTCTACCACCCGGAGGAATTCGAGGAACTCAAGGAATACGCCCTTGCCCTGGGCTTCAAGTGGGTGGAAAGCGCGCCCCTGGTCCGTTCGTCGTACCGGGCCGAACAGCAGGTACGGGCGTTGAGCAAACTGTATCGGAAGCGGCTGGCGCGAAACGGGAAGACCGGGTAGGGGCGGCTCCCAAAGGCTATTCCAGGCCCAACCAGGGCAGCAGCCACCCGCCGAAGTACGTGACGGCCAGCATCTTCACCAGTTTCCCCAAGAACACCCAGAGCAAAAAACGCAGGAGGGGTATCCGGGCCATGCCTGCCATAATTCCCACGAAGTCGAAGATGGGTATAGGCAGCATCGCAGTGACGAAAAGCAGACCTTCCCCATAGCGGGACATCAAGGCCTTCAGCCGGCGGTAGAGACGGTAGTCTTCGATGAAGGCCCGGCCGCTCAGACCCAGCAGGTAACCGGAGAGTTCCCCCAGCGCTGCGCCCAAAGCCGCGACCACCGCGACCCAAAAGGGATGCAGCACCGCACCCAGGGTGAAAGGCAGCACCAGACCGGGCAGCGGGAGAATCACCGAAGCGTTGGAAGCCAGGGTGATGAGGAAAAGACCGAAGTAGCCATACGTGGCCCATTTGCGGAGACCCTCCCGAAAGAGGAGGGCCGCGGCGCTCAGCGCGGCCACCACGAAGATGCCCAGCACGTTCTTCCACGAGGCTTTGCGCGCGCTTTCTTCTTTCATGGGCAACGGTTTGTGAACCAGGGCCTTGGTCATGGGGCGACCTCGCTGCAGGCTTCCGCAAGTATACAACATTGGCGTCAGGCCGCCTGGTGAACCCCAGGGGGTGCCGTAAACTGCTTTCGCGCTTCCATGACCAGTTCAACCAGCACAATCTCCGGCGGGCAGAACAGGCGAAAGGGCACCACGCTCATGCCCAGGCCGCGGCTGGTGTAAAGCCACATCTCGCCAACGCGATAGAGCCCGGCCGGGTAACGCCGGCCATAGCGGGGCAAAACCAAAGGCCCTTTGCCAGGGATGCGCACCTGACCGCCATGACTGTGCCCCGAAAGTTGCAAGAAAAAGCGGCCCGTGGCCTGGGTACGCGCCGCGAAGTCGGGTTCGTGCAGCAGGACCAGGGCCGGCACGCCTTCGGGCACCATGGCCGCGGTCTCCTCCCACAGCGGCCGGCCGCTCCAGGCATCGTCGATGCCGGCCAGGGCCAGGCGCGCGTTCCCCCGGCGGAAGATGTACACGTCGTTCCGAAGTTCGCGTATCCCCGCGGCCTCCAGCGCCCGGCGCACCCGGCGGGCGTCGGCCCAGTAGTCGTGGTTCCCCAGGACTGTGAACATGCCTTCCCATGTCCAATACCAGATATCGCGAAGCACGGGCACCGCCCGTTCCAGCACCGCCACGCCTTCCATGCCCGTGACCCAATCCCCGGTCACCACCAGAACATCCGGACGCAGGGCCAGGGCACGTGTGATCCAATCGTCCAGCCGGCGTTCGTCAGTCCATGGGCCCAGGTGCAGGTCGCTTAATTGGACCACCCGGAACCCCTGGAATTCCCTGGCCAGGCCTGGCACCGGTATCTGGAGCCGGGTCACCGTCAACCGAGCAGGTTCCCCATAGCGGGCATAGCCAATGCCCCCCACAATCCCGCTGGCCAGGCCAATGGCGGCCTTGAGGAAGTCCCGTCGGGAAAGCACGGCCGTCTACTCCAGATTCCCCACGCGGCGCTGTTCGTAGGCCTCGATTTGCGGAAGATGGCGCAGGAGGACGCCCAATTGGTCCAGGCCCTCCAGCAGGCACATCCGGGCGAATGCGTCGATGGTAAAGGGGAAGACTTCCCCCGTGGAGAGCCGGACTTCCTGGGCTTCCAGGTCCACAGTGA
>JALXBY010000118.1:2919-6812 GCA_026991215.1 Anaerolineales bacterium | reverse complement strand
GCGTTGGGGTGGGGAACAACGTGACCGCGATGGCCCCGGCCGTCGCGGCAGGGGTTGCGGTCGGTGCTGCGGGCGGCGTGGGTTGCGGTGGCCGGGCCACGCACGCGGCCAGGCCGAACAACAGGCCAAGCCATAGCCAGCGGGTCCATGTAGGGGTCATGTTCCGCTCCAACGGTGCAGCCATGCTGGGATGCGGGGTTTGATGCGGCCCTGCACCCGTCGCGCCCAGCCCAGGCCATACCCCTGCACGGTGATGAGCACCCAGCCTTCGGGGCCTGGGTCAGGCCAGCCTTCCCCCGCGAAGAAACGGCGCAGCCTGGGGTCCTCTGGGGGGAAGTCGAGCACGCGCTGGGCGTCCCCGCGGCGCAACGTCAGAGCCAGGGCGTGTTCGGGTTCGAAGCGGTCCTTCTTCACCTGACCCAGGGGCAGGCCCCAACGGGCGATGGAGATACCCGTCGTGGGCGGGAGGTCCTGGGGCAGGGCATAGAGCCGGTTGCCCTGAAGGTAAAGGCGCCGGCCCGCGGCGGGGTCGCGGGTCAGGGTTGCTTCCACGAAAGCCTGGTAAAGGCGCCGGGCCCGGGCGGGCGCTTCGGGCAGCCGGCCGGGGGATGGGGCCTCAACCACGCCCGGCTCGCGGCGGAGCAGGGCCAGGAAATGGCCTTCCCCCGGCACCCGATGGGGCCACAACCGCACCGCGTGGCGCAGGGCTTCGGGGCCAGACGGGCGGAGCCATTCCGGGTGCCCGTGGTCGAACCCTGGATGTTCGGGCAGGGGGACCAACGTGAAGTCCGGGTGTTCCTCCAGGAAGCGGGCCAGCACACCCTCGTTTTCCTCCACCGCGAAGGTGCAGGTACTGTAAAGCAGGAAGCCACCGGGCCGCACCAGCCGGGCCGCGGCCTTGAGGATGCCCGTCTGCATCCGGGCGCAGCGGGCCACCAGATTCGGGGACCAGGTCCGGCGGGCCTGGGGGTCCTTGCGGAACATGCCTTCGCCCGAACAGGGGGCGTCCACCAGTACCCGGTGGAAGATGGCGCCCCAGGCCCTGGCCAGGCGACCCGGCAGCGCCTGGGTGACCAGCACCTGGGTGGCGGCCCAGCGGTCCAGGTTGTGGTTGAGTTCCCGCAGCCGGCGGGGTTGGACGTCGTTGGCCACCAGCAGGCCCCGGTCCTGCATCCGGGCCGCGAGGTGGGTGGTCTTGCCTCCAGGCGCGGCCGCCAGGTCCAGTACCCATTCGCCGGGCTGGGGGTCCAGCAGGGCCGCGGGAGCCATGGCCGTGGGGTCCTGGATGTAGAACAGGCCCGCGGCATGGTAGGGATGAGTGCCGGGCCGGGCCGCAGGGTCCTCCAGCACGAACCCTTCCGGGCACCAGGGGACCGGCGTCAGGGGCCAGGGGGCCAGGCGCAGGAAGTCTTCCACCGCGATTTTCAGGGTGTTGACCCGCAGGCCCACATAGGGCCGCCCGCGCAACGCCCGGAGGAAGGCCTGGGCCTCCTCCGGCGGGAGCAGGGCCTGCATGCGGTGCACAAAAGCCTGGGGGAGCGGCACGGTCATGGCGTGGGCGGCGTCTCTTCGGGTTCGTCGAAAAGGGGCGGTTCCAGGCGGAAGGCCTGCTCGTACTTGTGGACTTCCTTCATGGGCGGCAGTTCCCAGTCCTCGCCTTCCTTGGGGATGCGGAACTCCCATTCCGGGTACTGGACGGAAATCCGCACCCGGTAGGGGGCATCCCACTGGGGGGTCTTGATGTGCAGGGTGAACTCCAGCACGGGCAGCACGGGTTCGACCACGCTCAGGGAAGCCACAACCCGCTCCTGGGGGTCCAGCAGCGCGATTTCCACATGGGGCCGCTTTTCGAAGGGCGTCAGTTCGACCTCCACCAGCACCCGCTTGCCATCGGGCCGGGGTGTGACCTTGACGGAACGCACCCGGACCTGGTCCGGCGGGACCGGCGGGTCGTTGGGGTCGGGCTGGTAAAAGGTGCCGGGCAAAAGGGGGAACATGCTCATGGTCGTGCTCCCAGCAGGGGAGGTTGCCGCGCGGGGTTTGAGCATACCACACAAAACAAACGTCGGGATGGGCCGCCCATCCCGACGTTGCGCGTCTTCCGGGTTGTCGGCAGGCCGTTTACAGCGTGCACAACACGGCCGGGATGCCGGAACCGATGAGGTACAGGGCCGCGTACAGGAACACCCAGACCAGGTCCACGTAGTGCCAGTACACCGCGCAGGCCTCGACGCCGAAGTGCCGTTCGGGGCTGAAGTGGCCCTTGCGCCCCAGGTTCCACACGATGAGGATGAAGATGATGCCGGTCAAAACGTGCAGGGCGTGGAACCCGGTCAACCCATACAGGACCGCGCCGTACGCGCCATCGGTGGGCAGGATGTGGGGGCCTTCGGGCAGGAGCAAACCCCACTCGAACCCAATCACGCCAATCAGGAAGACCGTGCCCAGCACCGCGGTGATGAGCAGGGAACGGAGGAAGGTCTCCCGGTGCCCCAGGGCGATGGCGGTCTCGGCCCGGTTCATGAAGTAACTGCTGGTCAAAAGAATCAGGGTCAGAAACAGGCCCAGGCCCTGGTTGAGTTCCGGCTTGGTGTTCTTCCACAGCACCAACCGGGCGATGAACAGGCCGCCAAAGAGAAAGGTTTCGGAAATCAAGAACAGCCAAAGCCCCCACCGGTTCATGCGGAGCCGGTGCTCATACGTTTCCTCGTGGTGGAGTAGGGCCGTCTGTTGCATCACGCACCTCCCTCGGCTTCCGGTTTCCACAACCGGGAAACATGCATGTAATATTCAAGAATCAGCACCGCCTTGAACAGGCCAATGGCCATCAGGGGGAAGAACAGGCCGCCCATCTGGGCCAGCAGGTATTCCAGGCCGGTCAGCACGAGCAGGCCAATGAAGACGGAAATCCCAATGGCATACGGGCCTTGCATGGTCGCCTCCTGCACGGGGTTTGGAAAGGCCTGGGCGCGGGGACGCGCGACGTCGCGTCCCCGCGCGTTGGTTCAATCATCGGCCGCAGGTTGCATGACCACCACGAAGGGTTCGGGGCTGCCGTAGTCGTAGGGTTCGCCCACCACCTGCACTTCACCGGGGAAGTTCTCTTCCGGCACCGGCGAAGGCACCTGGAATTCGGGCGAGCGGGAACGCCACGGGTTGGCCTCGGCCACCGGCCCCTTCACCGCGCTCCAGAGCATGTTGTAGGCGAAAATCACCATGCTCAGGAAGATGACGAAGCCAGCCACGGTGATGGCCATCTGAATGCCCTCGATGCCCAGGGCCGGGTCGTAATCGATGATGCGGCGGCGCATGCCCAAAAGCCCGGCCAGCATCTGGCCCAGGGTCATGACCCAGAAGCCGGGGACCATGAGCCAGAAATGAAGTTTCCCCAGTTTTTCGTTGTACATCCGGCCGGTGACCTTGGGGAACCAGTAGTACACCGCGGCGATGAAGGGCAAAAGGAACCCACCGAACATGGTCGCGTGGAAGTGGCCCACCACCCAGTAGGTATCGTGCAGGAACAGGTCGGTGCTGGTGGTGGCGTTGGGCGGGCCGCTCAGACCGCCCAGGAGGAACACGGAAATCGCACCCAGGACGAAGAGCATGGGCGTGGGGAAGGTCAACTTCCCGCCCCACAGGGTGGCCATCCAGTTGAAGAACTTGACGCCCGTGGGCACCGCGACCAGGAGGGTGGTCCACATCATGAGCAGCCGGAGGTTATCCGACATGCCCGAACTGAACATGTGGTGTCCCCAGACCATCATGCCCACGAACGCGATGGCCAGGGACGCCATGGCCACCCATTTGTAGCCAAACAGGGGCTTGCGCGCGAACACCGGGAGCAACTCGCTGATGATGCCCAGGCCCGGCAGGACGAAAATGTACACCGCGGG
>JALXBY010000118.1:0-2909 GCA_026991215.1 Anaerolineales bacterium | reverse complement strand
GTACAGCAGCGGGTCGCCCGGCGGCGAGCCAAGTTCCCGGGCACGCTCGGTCAGCACCGGCAGGAAGAAGTGCAGCCCAAAGGTGCGTTCCAGCACCACCAGGATGAAGGAAAGGCCGATGAGCTGGGTCGCGGTCAGGGCCAGGAGGGAAGTGGCGACCATGGCCCAGACGAAGATGGGCATCCGGAAGAGCCGCATCCCAGGGGCCCGCATGAAGAAAACCGTCACCAAAATGTTCAGGGACCCCAAAATGGAGGAAAACCCAGCCACGAACACGCCCAGGTAGAACAGGTCGATGCCGCCCAGTTTGGTCAGCACACCCAGGGGCGGGTAGCCGGTCCAGGCGGTATCCCAGCCGCCGAAGACCAGGGCCAACACCAGGAGCACCGCAGCCGGGACGGAAATCCAGAAGGAGAAGGCGTTGAGCCGGGGGAAGGCCATATCCCTGGCCCCCAGCATGATGGGCAGCACGTAGTTGGCGATGGCCGCGTTGCACAGCAGGATGGAGACAATCATGACCATGCCGTGCCAGCCCACCAGGGTGTTGTAGGCGTCGCCGCTCAGGAAGTCCACCCCGGTGCGGGCCAGTTCAGTACGGAAAATCAGGGCCATGATGCCAGCAACGCCCATGAGCACCAGGCCCGTAACCCCATACTGAATGCCGATGACCTTGTGGTTGTAGTCCACGCTGAAGTAGCGCCACCATCGGGGCTTGCCTTCGGGCGGCCCGTGGCGCAAGGGCGTTTCCTCGCCCTTCATCCAGCGCAGCCAGTCCTCGAACATGCCCGCGGCCCACAAAAAGGTGAACACGCTCAACAGCCCGCCCGCCACCAGCGCGGGTTGCCGGGCCGCATCCCAGGAAGTATCCAGGCCCATCAGGGCCCGGCCGGCCAGCACCAGCACGATGCCGAGCACGAAACCCACGGCCTGCCCCAACAGGCCCCGCACCAAACCGGTACTCAGGACGTGTTTCATGGCCCACCCTCCCTATGCGGTTATTCCTCTGGAATCTGGAAGGTGCCTTCGGTAAAGGCCTTGAGGAACGCGATGATGGCGTCCAGGTCCTCGTCGGAAAGCCGGTCCTCCGGGAAAGGCGGCATGGCCGGCGGGAACCCGGCCACGATCTTGGCCTGCGGGTTCCGCACGGACTCCCGGATGTAGGCCTCGTCCACCACGACGGTGCTGCCGTCCTGGAGGGCCGTTTCCCGGCCAAAGATGCCCTGGAACGTGGGACCGACCTTGCGGGTCCCATCCAGGGAGTGGCAACTCAGACAGAACTGCTTGACCAGGCGGTACCCCTTTTCCTCAGGGGAGAGGTTCTGGGCCATCTGCTGCTGGACCCAGGTCTGGAACTCCTCTTGTGTGACCACCTGCACGGGCGCGCGCATGAACGCGTGCCCCGCGCCGCACAGTTCCGCACAGCGTACGGTGAACTCCCCGGTGCGTTTGGGGGTAATAAAGGTATACGTCACGCGGCCAGGCACCGCGTCCTCTTTGACCCGGAACTCAGGGACCCAAAAGCTATGAATGACGTCCCGGGAGCGAATCTCGAACCGCACCTTGGTATCCACCGGGAGCACCAGGGTGCTGGAGGTCACCTGGTACTGGGGGTAGCGGAAACTCCAGCCGAACTGGAAGGCCTCCACCTGAACCAGCAGGCCCTCCCGTGGGGCAAAGGAAAAGGGTCGGATGCGGATGTAGTCCTGGTAGCCCTTCCAGCCCAGCCACACCACGATGAGGAGGGGGATGATGGTCCAGCCCAGCTCCAAAGGCGTCCACCCGTGGATGGGTGCTCCCTCGCCCGGCTCGTCGGGCCGGCTCCGAAAGGCAAAGACCGCGTAAAGGGTAAAGCCCACGACCAGCGCGAAGAAGAACGCGATGAGCACGAACTCCAGGCGGAGCAGCCGGTCGATTTGCGCGCCTTCGTCGCTGGCCTGTAGAGGGACAAACCGATCGAAGTAGCGGTACACGGCCCAGGCCAGGACTGCGGTCAACAGGCCGACCAGGGCGGTGGCCCGCAGCAGGTGCTTTTTCATCCCGTTCATCGCGCCGCGCCTCCCTCGCTGGTCACAAAATGCCTGCGGAGAACTGTGACATTGGTTATACTTCCACGGCTGGAACTGTGTCAAGACGAACACCCCACCGACGACCGACCATCAACCACCGACGAACGACCATCGATGATCGACCATCAACGAACGACGAACGACCATCGACGATCGACCACCCCCAATTTCTGGTACAATGGGGTGCCGTCCAAACCATCCATGGACGGCCATTTCGTTGTGTCAGGAGGTCTGCCGTATGGTGCGCATCCGCCTTCGCCGTGTCGGTCGCCGGAACCAGCCCAGTTACCGCATCGTGGCTGCCGATAGCCGGGTCAAGCGGGATGGCAAGTACCTGGAGATGTTGGGCTATTACAACCCTCGCACCCATCCGCCCACCATCGTGGTGCACGAGGAAAAGGTCTACCGCTGGCTGCGCAACGGGGCCCAGCCTTCGGACGCGGTGCGCGAAATCTTCCGCATGATTGGCCTGTGGGAACGCTTCGAGCGCTACAAGCAGGGCGAGGACCTGGAAACCCTGCTGCAGGAAGCGGCCCAGGCCCAGGCCCCTTATGCGCCGGGCCGCAAGACCAGCGAGGCCGTGCTCGCGGGCATGCAAGACAAGTAACCCATCCGTCCCGGCCCCGCCCTGCCCCGCCAATGCGGAAGCCCCGCATTGGCGCTTGTTTTGTTTCCGGCACGCGGGTACCATGATGGCCGGATTTCCCCGGAGGCGCATATGAACGCACGACGCAAACCCCGGCCTGCCCCCAAAGAACTCGTGGCCTACATCGCCCGGCACTTGGTCAACCATCCGGAAAAGGTGTTCGTCACCCAGGTACACGGGCCGGGCAACGAAACCCT
>JALXBY010000117.1 GCA_026991215.1 Anaerolineales bacterium | reverse complement strand
AACCACCACCCTCAAGGCCATTTCGGGCCTGCTCAAGCCCGAGCGGGGCGAGGTCACCGACGGCGAAATCCTCTACCAGGGCGAACCCATCCACAACCGTGCGCCCGAGGAAATCGTGCGCAAGGGCATCTTCCTGGTCATGGAGGGCCGGCGCATCTTCGAGCACCTGACCACGGAAGAGAACCTGCTCATGGGCGCGTACACCCGCCGGGACCGGCACAACATCCCCCGGGACCTGGAAATGGTCTACAGTTACTTCCCCCGCCTCAAGGAACGGCGCAACCAGGTGGCCGGGTACCTCTCCGGCGGGGAGCAGCAGATGCTGGCCATTGGCCGCGCGCTCATGGCCCGGCCCAAACTCATGCTGCTGGACGAACCTTCCCTGGGCCTGGCCCCGCTCCTGGTGCAGGAAATTTTCAATATCATCAAACGCATCAATCAGGAACAGGGCACCACCATTTTGCTCGTGGAACAGAACGCGTTCATCGCCCTGCAAATCGCCGATTACGCGTACATCATGGAAAACGGCCGGGTGGTGCTGGAGGGCACCCCCGACGTGCTGCGGGAGAACCCCGACGTGCGGGAGTTCTACCTGGGCCTCACGGAAGTAGGCCAGCGCAAGTCCTTCCGGGAGGTCAAACACTACAAACGCCGCAAGCGCTGGTTGACGTGAAAAACCCCTGCACCCGAACGGTCTTTTCCATCCCATCCCATCTTCGGAGGCCCTTATGCGCTGGGAAGATTTCTTCGGCTTCGAACGGATGGTGACCCCGTTCATCATCCGCATCGTCTACATCATAGGCAACGTCATCATCGTGCTGATGGGCCTGTTTAGCATGTGCAGCGGCCTCTTTCAGGCCATGGCCAACCAGGAGTTCCTGGCGGCCTTCGTTTACCTGATTGGTGGACCCATCGGCATCCTCCTGGGCCTGCTGTTGCTTCGGGTGTATACGGAACTCCTGATTCTGGCCTTCCGCATTTACGAGACCCTCAACAGCATCGAGGACCTGCTGCGCAACCAGGGGCAGATGGGCATCCGGTGAGCACGCTCTACCTGGTCGCGACCCCCATCGGCAATTTGCGCGACATCACCCTGCGTGCGCTGGATGTGCTCCGTTCGGTGGCCTGGATTGCCGCGGAGGACACCCGGCGCACGCGTATTCTGTTGCAGCACTACGACATTCCCGCGGGGGGCCGGTTGCTCAGTTTCCACGAACACAACAAGGCCCGTCGTATCCCCCAGTTGGTGCAGCGGTTGGACCGGGGCGAGGATGGCGCCCTGGTCTCCGATGCCGGCACCCCGGTGCTCCACGACCCAGGCCTGGAACTGGTGCAGGCCGTCTGGAAGGCGGGGCACCGGGTCGTGCCCGTTCCCGGGCCAAGCGCGGTGGTGACCGCGCTGGCGGCTTCGGGCTTCCCGGCCGAACGGTTCCTGTTCCTGGGGTACCTGCCCCGAACCCGCGCCGCCCGTCGGCAACACTTGCAGGAAGTGGCCGCGCTTCCCTACACCCTGGTGGCCTTCGAGGTGCCCCACCGCCTGGTGGAAAGCCTGGAAGACCTGGTGGCCGTGTTGGGCGACCACCGCCAGGCCGTGATCGCCCGGGAACTCACCAAAGTGCACGAAACCTTCCACCGGGGCACCCTGGGGCAGTTATTGGCATTGGCCCGGCAGCAGCCCCTCAAGGGGGAAATGACCCTGGTCATCCAGCCCCCCGTGGGGGAAACGCGGTGGCCGCTGGAGGCCCTGGATGCGGCCATCCGTGAGGGGTTGGCCCAGGGGGAAAGCCCTTCCGCGCTGGCCCGCCGGCTGGCCCAGGCTTCGGGCTGGCCCCGGCAACAGGTCTACCGTCGCATCCTGGAACACCGTGGGCAGGGGTGACCGTGCAGGTCCGTGAAGCCCTTCGGTTGCTGCATCAGGCCCTGGCCCCCCATTCCGAAACCGCGGTGCTGGATGC
>JALXBY010000116.1 GCA_026991215.1 Anaerolineales bacterium | reverse complement strand
ACGGCCTGAAGCGCAAACTGGTGGGCCTGTTGGGCCGCCAGGTGGACGTCCGGTTTGTCGTGGCCAATTCCATTCGTGAGGAGGTGACCCCATGAGCACGTGGAACCAGGCGTATTCCGAGCCGCGCTCCCGGCGACGACCCTGGCTTTGGGTACTGCTTGCTTTGGGCCTTGTGTTCTTGTGCATGTGTTCCCTTTGCGGCGTGATTATTGGGCCTGGCTTCGTCCAGGGTTTTCGTCAGGGCTACCAACAAGCCCTGGCCACCGCGACGGCGCGGGCGCGGTCCGAGAACCCTGCACCTGTAGCAGTTACCAGAGAGCCTGTTCCCGCGCCCGCGGGAGGGGAGGGGAGTTCGTCGAACGGTACCGCCTTGCGCATTCGTCTGTCTCCTTTGCGCCTTCCCAAGGGTGTGGATACCACGGTGACGGTGGAAGTGGAAAACTTGGGTGGTCAATCTGTGGTCATTGGGGCCATTGCTTTTACCCAGGACTTGGCCCTGGGCATCACAGATGCTTCGGGCGGTGTATGGTTTTACGAAAATATGCCCGAGGGGCCAGTTGCTGGAGGGGAATACCAGCCAACAGTGACCATTGCGCCCGGTAGTGTGCGCACGTTTTATTTCACGGCCAATTTCCTGGCCTCCGGGAGTTACACGGGCCATATCTTCATTTGCGATGCGTCCGCAAATTGTGTTCCTGCGGGAACGTACACCATCATCGTGGAGTGAAGCCATGGAGCGGTGTGCCACCTGCAGATTTTTTCGGGTGACGGTTCGCCTGGGGTACCCGGATGGGCGGGTGGTACTTCGGGGCCGGTGCCTGCGCTACCCGCCCGGCCCTGCGGGCCATCCCGCGGTGAGCGGCCAGGACGTATGTGGGGAATGGCGGCCGGCGGACGGGGTAGTTCTCCGTCTCTCAGTCAATGGCCGTTCACACCACCTGGCATTGGGAGGTCGAGATGTTTGAGGCGTTTGCGCAGTCTCTGAGGGGCCAGGACCTGGCCGAGGCCACGGTGCGGGGATACCTGCAGGACCTGGCCGATTTCCGGCGTTGGTTCGAGCACACCAACGGGGAACCTCTGACGCTGGAAGCCGTGACCCTGCAGGACGTGCGGGAATACCGGGCGTGGTTGCAGCGGCGTCATGCCGCGGCCACGGTCAACCGGCGGCTCCTGGCCCTGCGCAAGTGGCTGGACTGGGCGGTCCAGGCGGGGCACATCCAGGCCAACCCTGCCCGCAACGTGCGCCTGGTGCGGGAGCAAAGTCCGGGCGTCCGCTGGCTGGACAGAAAGGCCGTATACGCCCTCCGCCGCGCAGCGGAGCGCATTTTGCAAACATCCCGGATCCGGTACCCAAAACGCTGGCTCATCCTGGAACGGGACGCCCTGCTCACCCTGTTCCTGTTGAACACCGGGCTTCGAGTGGGGGAGGTGGTGGCCCTGACCTGGGGCGACGTGGAACTGCGCCCCCGCTCCGGCCACGTGGTCGTGCGCCAGGGCAAGGGCGGAAAACAGCGGCGGGTGCCCCTCAATGCCGAGGCCCGGAAGGCCCTGACGCGCTGGCGCGAGGCTCTGCAGAAGGCGGGTGTTTCCGCGGAAACGGTGTGGTGCGACGCGCGGGGGAACCGGCTCACGCCGCGGGCCGTTCAGCGCGCGGTGGCCCGGGTAGCGCGCGAAGCCGGGCTGGAAGGCGTGACGCCCCACGTACTGCGCCACACCTTCGGGAAGACCCTGGCCCGGGCCTCGGGCATAGAGTTTGCGGCCGCGGTCCTGGGCCATGCGAGCCTGGACACCACGCGGCGGTACGTGGAACCCTCGGCCCAGGACCTGGCCCGGGCCGTGGAAGAGGCCGTGCTGTGACGGCCTAATGGCCTGGGACAGGGGCCCACGGCCACGTCCCCCACAGCATCGGCCTTGCGGCCTTGCTTCAGGGGAACGGGCCGGTTGGGCCGCTGAAACGG
>JALXBY010000115.1 GCA_026991215.1 Anaerolineales bacterium | reverse complement strand
GCCCAGGACGGTGAGCACGTCGCCCACGCGCACGCGCGTATCCCCGCGCGGGATGATGTATTCCCCGTTGCGGTGGATGGCCAGCACCAGCACATGGGGCGGCAGGCCCAGCTCCCGGAGCCGACGGCCATCCAGGGCCGGGTTCCGCAGCGCGACCTCCAGGATGTCCTGATTGTCCTGGGTGGAGGTCAGCAGGTGGAGCAGGTCCGGGTTGCGGGCCATGAGCGCCATGAAGGTGGCCTGGGCCTCTAAGGGGGAAACGCAAATCGCGCCCAGCCGTTGCAGTTGCTCTCGGGTGGTCGCGTCCGCGCCCAGGGCCAGCACCCGTTCCACGCCAAACACCTGCCGGGCCACTTTGACCCACTCCAGGGTCCGTTTCGGGTCGGCCAGGGCCACAATCAGGGTCGAAACGCCGTCCAGGAGACGTTCCGGGATGTGGCCGCTGCGGTCCAGAAGATGGGCATCGAAGCCCCGGCGCCGCGCGCCTTCCACCAGTTGGGGGTCTTCATCCAGCAGCACCACGGGCACGCCGTGGCCGCTGAGTTGTTGGGCAATCTGTACCCCCAGCGCGCCGGCCCCCAGAATCACGATGGGTTTGGGCTGCGTGCGCACCGACGGCATCAACCAGGTAAAGAGCATGGGCGCGACGGTGACCGTCACCACGGCCATCAGAATCAGCACCATGACCATGGCCTCGTCCAGAATGCCCAGGTCGAACCCGATTTCGGCCGCGGCCACGGTCAGGGAAAGTTGCGCGGAAAGCAGCGCGCCGCCGGCAAGCCCCGCGCGCAGGGAAAAGGCGCGCGCAAAGACCAGACCAGGCACGATTTTGGTCACGAACGCGGCCAGGGTAATCAACACCAAAAGCAGGCCGATTTGCGGCGCGGCCGAGAACGCGGCCAGGTTGAACCGCGCGCCCACCATGATGAAGAACACGGGGATGAAGAAGCCATACCCCATGCTTTCCAGTTGATGTTTGATGGGGTTCTCCTCCCCCTGGGTGAGCAGGGAAATCAACAGGCCGGCCAGGAACGCGCCCAGAATCACCTCTGTACCCAGGGCCTCGGCCAGGGCCACGAAGGTCACCAGGAGCAGGAAGGCCAGCCGGATGTGAATCTGGGTCGTGGTGTTGCTGAGTTCGTCCAACAGGGGGCGAACACCGGGGAGCATCAGCACCCCCAGCCGGTACAGCACGAACAGGAACAGGAACAGCAGGCCCACCAGAAGGATTTCAAAGGTAATCCCCTTGGAGAGCACGGCCACCTGGATGGTAATCAGAATCATGGTGGCGAAGTCGGCCACCAGCGCGGTGACCAGCAGGGTCTGACCGTAACGGCCCACCAACAGGCCCTGTTCCTTGAGCACGGGCATCACCACGCCCAGGGAAATCGTGGCCAGGACCAGGGCGAGGAAGATGGGGTCCCGAATCCAGCCCACGGCCCACATGCCCAGTGCGGTCAGCCCGGTCAGCAGCAGGGTCAGCAGGAAGTACACCAGGGCCAGACGCAGCGGTGTGGGTTCGTGGGTGTGCACCCTGGCGCCATTGGGGTTTGGCGACGTCCGGCCCAGGCCCAGGGCGCGGATGTCGATTTCCAGACCGGCCAGGAACATCAAAATCACCAGGCCGATTTCGGCCAGCAGGTCCAGAAAGGGGTCTTCGGTGGGTACCCAGTTGAGGCCGCTGGTTCCCACCACGATGCCGGCCACGATTTCCCCCACCACCACCGGGATGCGGAGGCGGGGAATCCGGCTGAACAGCAGGGGCACCAGGACGGCCAGTAACAGGACCAGGGCCAGGCCCAGGAAGCGAGGCCCTTCGGCCTCGATACCGCCGACACCCATCCATGGACGGAAAAACAGCATGGCCACCTCCTATAAGCACGAGTGATAAAGTAGGGGTACGGGGGAGGAGGCCGGAAGGTCACCATGCGATTGGGCCATAGAGCCCCTGCAGGAGTACAC
>JALXBY010000114.1 GCA_026991215.1 Anaerolineales bacterium | reverse complement strand
CATCACCCACACGGCCAGCACCACCGCGCCCAGCCGCAGCATGGCCGCGAGGTCGCTCCGCCAGAGGGAAGCGCTCCGGAAGGTCTCCGGCAGGGTGGCCCACACCCACCCAAACAGGGTCAGGTGAAGCAGGGTCAGGGTCCAGGCCCTGGGGTCCCGGCTCAACTTCAGCCGCAGCAGCCCGGCCACGGCCGCGGGCCAAAGGGCCAGGTTCACCCACACGCTCCAGAAGGGATGGCGGAACGGCAGCACCAGCCAGAGGAAGGCGGTCAGCAAACCGAACCCCGCGGCCCGGTAAAGCCACGGGGCGTACGACGTTTCCCCTTCCCCCCGCAGGCCCATGAGGGCCAGCACGAGCACCGGCGCCTGGTACGCCAGGAAGAACCAGAAGGCCACGCCCCAGGGCCAGCCCGCCTGCCAGGCTTGGGGAAAGTCGGCCAGCCCCTGGCCCAGCGCGCTCAGGCCACTCCCATACCGGCCCAGGCCCAGCCAGCCCACCCAAAACAGGGTCGCCCACAACCAGGCCCGGCCCTGAAAGGCCTGGCGCATCCAACCTTCGGGGAAAGCGGCAGGGAGCCGCAGGGCCCCGCGGGTCACCCACTTCCCCAAGAGCCAGGCCAGGGTGAACAGCCCAAGGCTCCACCAGCCCACCCAGCCCGCGGAAAGGGCCAGGGCCAGGCTCACCAGGGCCAGCACCGCCCGTCCGCGCTGCACGGCCCAGAGGAAGAGCAACAAGGGCACCACGGCCCAAAACGGCCCATGGGCCAGCCGTGCGGCCATGACCAGGGCCGGGTCCAGCGCCAGGGCCAGGGCCAGCAGGAGCCGGAAGCGCCAACCCGCAAGGGGGAAGAAAAGCCAGGGCACAACCACTAAGCCCGCGCCGGCCAGGGCCGAAAGGAACCGGGCCCAAAACGCGTTGGGCTGGGTCAGGAAGAAGAGCAGCCCGGTCCACCAGGGGTAAAGGGAAAGGGAGGCGGCCTGGGCCCCGCCTTCCCGCAGCCAGTGCAGCGCGGCCCAGGCCAGCCGGGCTTCTTCGGGATGCAACGGCTCCCGACCCAGGTCCCAAAGGCGCAGGCCCAGGGCCAGGAGAAACACCCCAACCAGTACGAGGGCTTCCCCAAGGGGAAGGGAACCGCGTTCCGAAGCCATAGGCACCTGCTCCCGGACCAAAGGGGCCACGTCCCCTTGGCTTCTGCTCATGCGTTCCACTGTTCGAACATCTCGGCCAGCAGGCCCTTTTGCGCGTGCAGGCGGTTGTGGGCCTGGCGGAAGACCACCGACTGGGGTCCATCCATGACCTCGTCGGTGATTTCATACCCGCGGTGGGCCGGCAGGCAATGCATCACGATGGCCGTGGGTTTGGCCCGGGCCACCAACCGGGCATTCACCTGGTAGGGTGGGAAGACCTGCATCCGCTTTTCCGCCTCGGCCTCCTGGCCCATGCTCACCCAGGTATCGGTGTAAATTACGTCCGCATCCTCCACGGCCTTGAAGGGGTCCCGCTCGATGTGCAGGGTGGCCCCGCTCTGCTGGGCAAAGGTCTCGGCCAGTTTCCAGGCCTTTTCGGGCGGGTCGTAGCCCTCGGGGCCAGAGAAGACGAAGTGCGCGCCCAGTTTGGCCGCCAGATGCATGAGGGAAACGGCCACGTTGTTGCCGTCGCCCACGAACACGATTTTCAACCCCTGGATGCGGCCAAAGGACTCGTAAATGGTCAGGCCGTCGGCCAGGGCCTGGCAGGGATGGTTGTAGTCGCTCAGGCCGTTGATAACAGGCACCGAAGCCCACCGGGCCAGTTCCTCGATGTGGGCATGGTCGAAGACCCGGGCCATGATGACGTCCACATAACCGGAAAGCACCCGGGCTACGTCGGAGATGGCCTCCCGCTTGCCCAGGCCGATTTCTTGGGGACCCAGGTAGAACGCGTAGCCGCCCAGATGCTCCATGGCCAGTTCAAAGGAGACCCGGGTCCGCAGGCTGGGCTTCTGGAAAACCATGGCCATGCGTTTGCCCCGAAGCAGGGGTGGGTTACTCCCCGTGGCCATCCACTCCCGCTTGAGTTCCACCGAGCGCTCCAGGATGGCCCAGATTTCCTCGGGGGTGAAGTCGGCCAGCGCGAGAAAGTCCCGTTTGCCCATGGGTTCGCCTCCCGGGGGGAATCACGGGGGAGATTATAGCAGTGGTGAGTGGTCAGTGGTCAGTGAGCAAAGGGGTGGGTGGTCTATGGTCAGCGCACGGCACAAAAAGCCCTCCGCACCGTGGGGTACGGAGGGCCGTGGGGGGATAGGCAGGAGCCGGTTGGGTTATTGCAACTGTTTGGTTTCGGGGTCGAAGATGGGGATTTGGGGCACGGGCATATCCCCGCAGGTTTGCTGCAGGCGGCGGATGAGGAACAGGGTGGAGATGGGGTTGGTGTGGCCCATGGCCTGTTGAATCAACTCCCGAGGCGTGCCCAGCTTCCACAGCCGGAAGGCCGCGGTGTTGCGCAGCACCCGAGGGGTCAGGGCAAAGGGGAAATTGACCTGTTTGCCCCAGGCGCCCAGGCTCTGCCAGATGCTCTGGCGGCTCAGGGGCCGGCCCAGCTGGCTGACGAAGAGGTGGGTCTCGTCTTTGGGCAGGTGATATTTGGGCCGGACGTGTTCCACATAGTAGCGCAGGGGTCCCACCGAGTACTTGAGGTTGAAGGTGAGTTCCACGCCGGCCGTGCTGGGGAAGCGGAGTTTGCCCTCCTCCAGGTCGATGTCTTCCAGGTGCAGGTTGATGATGCGCTCGGTGGGGAAGCCCCATTCGGTGAGGAGGGAAACCAGGGCCAGGTCCCGCCAGGCACGGCGGGTGTCGGACTTGATGAGGGTTTCCCACAGGGTGCGGAGTTGTTCGGTGGTCAGGCAGGGGGTGGCCCGGCCTTCGCGGCTTTGCCTGAGCAGCGCGCGGACTTCTTCCTGGGAAGGGAGGAAGGGTTTGGCCAGGCCCCGCTCGACCAGGTAGCGCTCAAAAGCCCGCAGGGACGCGGCCCGTCGCAACAGGGTGCTGCGGCGTTGCTTTTCCGCCTGCTGCTGCAAGTAGGCCTGCAGAAACTCCAGGGTCAGGTCCTGGGTGGTGGGTTCCCGGCCCAGTTCGGTTTTGAGCGCCCGGTAAAGGTCCCCCAGGTCCGTCCGATAGGCCAGCCGGGTCGATGCCTTCCGCCCCTGCGAGGCCAGGTATGCGTCGAACTCCTCCAGAATCTTCTTCAATTCCATTGCGCCCTCCTTCTGCAAGCGGGATGACGTATCTCGATAAGATACACGCCCTTTGTATTATACGCAAACCTGCCATCTTCTCTACCGCCACTTTCCGGCCACACCCCGCTTTCGCCCATCCGCTGCTTCGCTGATTCGCTCATCCGCCCATTCGCCCAATTTCCCCACCCATGGCGTAGAATGGGGGCAGAAGCCTTGCATATCGGAGGCCTGACCCTTGGTCCGCTGGCAACGTTGGTACTGGGCGCGGCGCCAGGGGGTTCCGCCAGGTGAGGCCTGGCTCACGCGCCTTGGTTTGCCCCTGGTTCTGGTGTTGGGGGTTGGGGCCGCGCTGTTGGCCCTGGGCTGGAGCGCGCGCTATGCGCGGCTGGCCGCAGGCCTGCCCCGGCCCGAAGCCCTGCTCCGCTGGGTAGACCCGGTCCAGGGTCTGGCCTATTTCCCCACCCGGCTGGAAAGCCGGTATGGGTCCCGCGCCTTTGGCGCCATGCAGCCGGAGGCCGTGGCCCAGGCCCGGTACGTGAGCCTGGCCAACCTGCCACCCCACGTGCGGACCGCGCTGGAGGCCGCGCTGGACCCCAGGGTTTTCCCCGAAGCCCCGCGGCCGGCCCTGGACCTGGCCCGGCTGCTTTTGCCCCAGGCCGAAGCCACGGATCCCGCCCTGGATTTGCTGGCCCGTCAGTTAGAAGCCACGTACCCGCCCGAGCGTTTGCTGGAATGGTGGTTGAACCTGCGGCCCTTTGGCCCTGGCGTCTACGGCCTGGACGCGGCGGCCTGGGCCTATTTCGACCGCCCGGTGCACGGGCTGGACTGGTCCCAGGCCACCTGGCTGGCTGTACGGTTGCGCTGGCCGCAAATGGCAGAAGCCCAACTGGAGGAACAACGGCAGGCCCTGGTCCGCTGGCTGGAAGGCCGGGGCCGGCTTTCCACGGCGGACCTGGCGCAGGCCCGTCGCGCGCCGCAACCAGGGCCGCTGCCCGTGGTGCATCCTTCCCCCACGGTGCGCACCTGGATGGACCTCTGGTCCCAACAGCCCCTGGCCCTGCCCGAACGGGGCCGACAGGTGCGCATAACCATCCTCGGCCCCCTGCAACAGGCATTGACGTGCGTGGTCGAAGAAGCCTTTCGGCCCGAACAGGGTCCCTGCCCCGGCCTGGCCCCCTGGCCGGAGGCCCCTCTGCCCGCCCAGGTCGGGGTGGAGGCCATCATCCTGGAGCCGGAGGCGGGGGAGGTGCTGGCCCATCTTTTGGCCGGGAGCCGGACCCAACCTGACCCCCTGCCCCTGGGCACAGCGTTGGCCCCCTGGGTGTATGCCGCGGCCTTCAGCCGTGGATATACGCCGGCCGGGTTGTTCTGGGACGTTCCCGCCGCGCGGCCCCTGGGCGCCGAGGAGGTCCGCAACCACGATGGCCGCTTCCACGGACCCGTACAATGGGGCCAGGCCTTGGCCAACACCTGGGAGGTGCCTCTGGCCGTCCTGGCCGAGCGCCTTGGGACCTCGACCCTGGTGCCCCTGTTCCAGGCCATGGCGCTGCCTGCCCCTGAAGGGCTGCAGGGGGGTTCCTGGTTTGGGGAAGAGGTGGCCCTGCCCCCCGCGATGCTGGCCCATCACCTGGGCCTGTTCGCCACCCAGGGCCGGCTGGTGGGCCTGCCGCAACCCGATGGCTCCCTGGCCCCCCGCTGGTTCGCGGCGGCCCGCGACCTGGATGGTTCCCCCATCGCCCTGCCCGAAGCCACGACCCAGAACCGCCTCAGCCCGGCCCTGGCCTACCTGGTGACCTATGCCCTCGCCAAAGAGGACTGGCGGGAACCGCCCCTCAACCAGGTGGACCTGCCCGAGGGCTTCGCCGTATACCTGGGCCGGGCCGCGGCAGGGCGGGTGGTCTGGGCGCTGGGCTATGCCCCCCAACGGGTCGTGGTCGTGGCCTTGGATGGCCGGGGGGCCGACATGGACCCAACGTATGCCGAACGGGTGAGCCTGCTGTTGTGGCAGCGGATAGCCCGGCTGGCCCAGGTGGGCATGGAAACGACCACCTGGCCGGTGCCCCAGGAGGTACGCTTCATCCCGGTGTGCGTGCCTTCCGGCCAGTTGCCCGATGAAGACTGCCCCCAGATTGCCCGGATGCCCTTCCTCGACGCCTTCCAGCCCCAGCAACTGGATACCCTCTACCAGCGGGTTCCGGTGAACGCGCGCACGGGCCGGCTGGCCACGGTGTTCACCCCGCCTGAAGCCGTGGAATATCGAACGTACCTGGTGGCCCCGCCCGAAACCCGGCGGTGGGCCCAGGAAAACGGCTGGCCCCAGCCGCCAACGGAATATGACGTCCTGCGCCCGCCCAGACCTTCGGTTTTGGTCCAGATGACCGAACCGGCGCCCTTTGCCTACGTCTCCGGCACCGTGGAGGTCCGGGGCACGGCTGAGGTCGTGGCCTTTCGCAGTTATCGCGTCCAGGTGGGCCGGGGGCTGTTCCCGGAGCGCTGGCAGGTCCTGGCCCAGGGGGAAGAACCGGTGCGGGATGGTGTGCTGGCCCGCTGGGACACCCGTTCCTGGGAAGAGGGCCTGTACGTGCTCCAACTCCAGGTGGTGGACGAGGCAGGCCGCCTGCAGAGCCACACCCTGCAGGTGACCGTGGACAACACCCCGCCCCAGGTGCGGGTGCTGGCGCCGGAGGAAGGCCAGGCCCGGCTTTGGAACGGGCGGTTCCTGTACTTCGAGGTGGAGGTGCGGGAAAATTTGGAACTGGCCTGGCTCACGGTACGCCTGGATGGGGAGCCGGTGATGCAGATGACCGAAGGGCCTTTCCGGGGCCTGATCCCGGCTTCACCGGGCCGGCACGTGCTCACCTTCATCGCGCGCGACCGGGCGGGGAACCTGAACACGGCCAGGGTGACCGTGGAAGCCCGGCCGTGAGGTACGTCCGGCGCGCTATTCATCGAACAACATCACCGTATCGCCGTAGTAGCGCACCCGTTTGTTCTGCAACTGTTCCCGGAGCCAGGCCCGCAGGTGGGCGTTCTTTTCCTCCAGCGAGGCCTGGGAAGCGAGCACGTCCAGGGGGTAGTACAGCCGCAGGGCCCGGGGGAAAATCATGAACCGGGTGATGCCCGCGGGGAACAACAGGCCCCGTTCCACCACCCGGAAGATTTCATGCACCGTGAACGCAGGAAAGACCACCAGCCCCTGCCATTGGGGGAACCAGGTCTGCAGTTCCTCCACTTTGAACAGGCCGGTGCGTTCCACCCGGGCCGTATGCAGGTAGAGATCGACCACCTGGCGCAGGTGGTGTACCCGGCGCTCCGGTTCCATTTCCGGGGCCATGAAGACGTAATAGGCATCGGGCGGGACGGCTACGGCCAGCAACGCCTGCTTTTCCTCCAGGGCCTCCAACGCCTCCGTGCCCGAAGCCCGGACCGGCTCCCAGGGCAAAAGGCGGGAGATATGGTCCAGCAGGTCCCCCCTGGGCCAGTGCCACAACACGTGGTTCCAGGAAGAAAGCCGGTAGGAAGGGGAATCCGGTTCCACGATCTGGACCAGCACGTGGGGCAGCCCCAGGAACTTGCAAGCAAAGGTACGGTTCGCGCCGTCCAGCACCATGTAGTGGCCCGGACGGTGGGGTATGGGCATCACGATGGGCGGGTCCCGGAACACCCACATTTCTAGAATGCGTTGGGCCAGGGGCCGAGCTCGGGCGGGGTCATGGTCCTCA
>JALXBY010000113.1 GCA_026991215.1 Anaerolineales bacterium | reverse complement strand
CGCCCACCCCTTCCCCCACCCGAACGCCGTTCCCGGCCACACCCTGAGCCGCTTTCCCAAGGCGTATGGGCAAGGCCCGCTAACCGCGGCCAAACAGGGCTGCGTTGATGTCTTCCGGGGAGGGCGGGGGCTGGGTTTCGCCCTTGAGTTCCCGCCAGAAGTTTTGGTCGTAGCGCCGGGTGCGTACCACGATGGGCAGGGGGATTCCCCAGCCCACCAAGAGGGCCTCTTCTTTCGGTTCCAGGTGGGTCAACATGCTGCGGAGGGCATCCCGGTGGGCCAGGCCGGCCAGTACCGCGCGGATGTCCTCATCGTCGCCCAGCCAGCCACTGATACGGGTGCCCAGTTGGGAAAGCACGTCGTCGTAAATCTGCGACGGCCGCTGGTCCACGATGAGCAGCGTCACGTAGTACTTGCGCATCTCCCGCGCGATGGTGCTGAAGATGGTCTGCACCGCCATCTCCCGGTTCAGGAGTTTGTGGGCCTCCTCCACCACGACCACCAGGGGCCGCGGCTCTTGCGGGGTTCGGCCGGAACGGTAGGCATCGGTCATCTCCACCCAGACTTCCCGGACCAGCCGGGTCAGGATGTTGGTCACCAGGAGGTAATCGAGGTCGGACTCATAGGGGCCGAAGGAAAGGACCACCGAGTACCCCTGCTGCAGGTCGTCCACCAGTTGCTTGAGGGCGTCCCGGGGCGGGTCTTCGGAGATATAGGGCTTGTCGAACAGTTGCCGTAGGCGGTTCCACAGGGCCTTGGCCGAGTTGGGCTGAATCCCCGCGGACTTGGCCCAGGCTTCCACGCTCCCCTCGGCCGGCCGGGTCTTGACCTTGCCGTTTTCCTCGTACTCTTCCACCAGGCCGGGCCGCAGCCGTCGGAACTCGATGAACCACTGTTTGCCGAAGTCTTCGTCGAGGGCGTGCAACACAAAGGGCGCGGTATCGGGCAGGTCCAGGATTTGGCTGAGCAGCAAGATGTCATCGGGTCGGATGGCCGCGGCCGGGATGGTCAGGTGATAGGCGGGTTGGTGATGGCCGCGAATCATGGTGCCCGGCCCCAGGCCTACCACCCGCAGCCGGGTGGGGAAGTGGGTGTACAGGCCGTCCACCCGCGTGCCGGTATCCGGGTCGGTGTAGTCGAAGCCGTACTCGTTGTGCATGTCGAAGATGAGCAGCGAGGCCACATCGTGGTGAATCAAGCCGGCGACCAAAATCCGGGTCAGGAAGGATTTGCCGGTACCGGTCGCGCCAAAGACGCCCGCAGAGCGTTTGACGAAGGAGCGCAGGCACAGGGAAACCCGATGGCCCTGCTCGCGGGTGTCGCCGAGCACGAAGGCCGGGTCGTCGGCATCGCATTGGAAGATTTGGTTGATATCGCCCTGGTCGGCCAGATACACGGGCGCGAAGTGGGGCGGGACGGTCTTCACCGGCTGGACGCGGGGCGGGTTCTTGGCCGTGGCCTTCTTGAACTGGGCATGGCCTTCGGGGTCCTGGTGGGGGTCCGGCCCGATTTCCAGCATCTTGACCGGGAGCACGGTGGCCGTGGTGTACAGGGTGTGGCGGCGGAGCATTTCGGTCAGGGCCGGGGCCAGGCCGGGGGTTTCGCTTTCCACATAACGGGGATGGGTGGCCTGCAGGGTGATGTCCGTAATCACGCCGTAGAACAGCCAGGGCGGGGCCTCCATAACCACGAAAGCGCCCTCCTGCACCTCGTGGGCCGGGACCTGGAGCCGTACCACCAGGCCCTCGTGCAAACTGCCGCCCAGCACGTAACCCAACAACCGACGGTCCATGGTCTGCCTCCGGCGGGGGATGCTCCTGGCAGATTGTATCCCAGTCCGGCGCGCTTCCCTGCGGAACGCCAGGCGTGCCTTTAAACCAGAAAGGCGGAGGAGGTTTTCCTCCGCCTTGATGCGCCGGGCGGGAGTCGAACCCGCACGCCCGTAAAGGGCACGTGCCCCTCAAGCACGCCTGTCTGCCAGTTCCAGCACCGG
>JALXBY010000112.1 GCA_026991215.1 Anaerolineales bacterium | reverse complement strand
TGCCCCACGAGCACGCCCGACCAGGAGGACCCCCATGCACGTCCAAACACCGGACTTCACCCAACTGCGGGACCGGGCCTTCCGGCACATCCGGGCCTTGAGCGGGGAAATCGGGCCACGACCTTCAGCCGGAGGGCCGGGGCTGCAAGAGGCCGTGGCTTACGTCACCCAGGTGCTGGAACAGGCCGGCGTTGCGGCCATCGAGCGGCAGACCTTCCCCGCGGGGAAACACACCTACTGGCCCTACGTCCTGGCCCTGGCCGCGGGCGCCCTGGGCAACCTGCTCTTCCTGCGCCGCCCCTCTCGCGGGATGGCCGCGGCCGCCGGGCTGCTCAACCTGGCCGGCGCCCAGGCCTTCTTCGCCCAAAGCGATTTCGAGGACAACTGGGCGCGGCGCCTGCTCCCCAAAGGCCAGGGCATCAACCTGATTGCCCGCATCCCCGCGGCCGATACCCCCAAACACCACCTGGTCCTGATGGCCCACCTGGATACCCACAAGACCCCGCTGGCCTACAGCCAACCCATATTGCTGCGGCTGTTCTCCATCCTGGTTGGGACCGGGTGGCTCTCCCTGCTGGGCAGCGGCCTGGTCCATCTGGTCCACCTCTTTGGGAAACGCAAACACCGGGGCCTCATTGGGCTGGCCCTGGCCCTGCAAACGGCAGTAGGCCTGATGGCTGCGGAGGGCGAAACCCAGCCCTACACCCCTGGTGCCAATGACAACGCCTCCGGCGCGGGGGTGGTCCTGGCCCTGGCCGAACACCTGGCCCGTCACCCGCTGCCCGAAACCGAAGTCTGGGTCGTGTTCACCGACTGTGAAGAAGTGGGGGCCTACGGCGTACAGGCCTTCCTCCAGCGCTATGGCGACCGCCTGCGCACCGCCTACATCCTCAACTTCGACATGGTGGGCATGGGCATGCCGGCCCTGCAAAGCGCGGATGGGCTGATTCGTCGCTACTTCGTCCATCCCGAACTCTGGGCCAGGGCCGTAGAGGTGGTAGCCGAACATCCCCAGTGGCGCATCCGCCCTTATACCGGTGCCTACACCGACGCGACCGTGGCCACCAAACACGGCTTCCGGGCAGTGACCATCACCACACTGCTGCCCAAAGGCCACCCGGCCGAACCCTACATGGGCTACTGGCACCAACTGAGCGACCGCCTGGAGAACATCGAACCCGAAACCCTGGAAAGCGTGCTCCGGCTGGGCTGGGCCTTGATGCTGCGCCTCACCCGTGAACCATGAGCCTGCGCGCCCTTCCAGCCGTAAAGCGCCCTGCGCAGAAAGGCCCGGTCTTGCGCCGGGCCTTTCCCTTGTGGTACAACCGGGGTCCGATACCGCCCCAACGCCCCCTTTGCACGCGGGCAAGCGGAGGTCCCCCTATGCGTCCGGGCTTGGTGCGTACGCTCTGGGGCCTGGTCCGAAGCCTACGTCCCCGCCAGTGGACCAAGAACGCCTTCATCTTCACCGCGTTGGTGTTCGACCGCAAACTCACCGATGTGGTGGCCCTGCAGCGCACCCTGTTGGGCTTTGGGCTGTTCTGTTTGCTCTCCGGGGCCGTCTACCTGCTCAACGACATCATGGACCGGGAGGCCGACGCCCGGCACCCCAAGAAGCGCCTGCGACCCATCCCCAGCGGGGAACTCCCCCTCTCGGTGGCCTGGGCCGCGGCCGTGGGCCTCCCTTTGGTGCTCCTCCCCCTGGCCTTTGCCCTGAGCACCGGCTTTGGCCTGGTGGCCACGACCTACTACGTCACCATGGTGCTCTACACCTTTTGGTGGAAGCACATCCCCATCATTGACGTGTTCACCATCGCGGCCGGGTTCGTGCTGCGGGTGGTGGCCGGGTTGACCCTGTTCCCCGTGGCCCGGTTTTCCCCCTGGCTGTACGTGGTCACCATGATGCTCTCCCTGTTCATCGGCTTTGGCAAGCGCCGGGCCGAAATCGTCCTTCTTAAGGAAAAGGCCAACGCGCATCGCCGGGTATTGGAAGGTTACACCCTGGCCTTTCTGGACCAACTCATCACGGTCACTGCCACCGGGACGCTTCTGGCCTACAGCCTCTACACCTTCTCCGCGCCCAACCTGCCGCCCAACCACGCCATGATGCTGACCATCCCCGTGGTGGTTTACGGCATCGCCCGCTACCTTTATTTGGTTTACGTGCAGGGCTGGGGCGGCGCGCCCGAAGAAGCACTGCTGGCCGACCGGCCCCTGCAGTTCGCGGTGCTCCTCTGGGGTGCTATGGTGCTGGGCGTGTTCTACTGGCCCTATGGGGGATAGGAAAACCGCCCAACCCCGCCTCCCGGTGCTTCAACCGCGAAGAACATTGGGGCGCGCGGCGTCCCAAGTTTCATGAAAATCTCCCCATCGTGCCCTTGCCCCTTGGGGTGAGCGCATTAGCATTAGGGTCAATCCAATTGACCGGTGGAAGGCGTTGGGCCTTCCCCGAATCCCTTTTGTAGGAGGTCGGTCATGGCCACTCGCCGGGAGGCCTTTGCCCGCTGGCTGGAACGGCATCCGCGCTATGTGCTTCTGGACGGCGCCATGGGCACCATGATTCACGCCCGCGGGTTTTCCTTCGAGCAGTCTTTCGACGCCCTCAATTTGAAACACCCCGAAATCATTCAGGAAATTCAACAGGCCTATATCGACGCGGGCGCGCAGATTCTTTTGACCAATACCTTTGGCGCGAACCGTTACCGCCTGGCCGAACACGGCCTGGAGGACCAGGTCGAGGAAATCAACCGGGCGGGCGTGGCCATTGCCCGCCGTGCGGTGCAGGCCGCGGGCCGGGAGGGGGACGTCCTGGTGGCCGGGGACATCGGCCCCCTGGGCGTGCACCTGGAACCCTTTGGCCGGGTCACCCTGGAGGAAGCCCGGGCCGCGTTCCGGGAGCAGATTCAAGCCCTGGTCGCGGCCGGTGTGGACCTGCTGGTCATTGAAACCATGGTGAGCCTGGAGGAAGCCCATCAGGCCTTCCTGGCCGCACGGGAGGTCGCGCCCGACCACCCCGTGGTAGTCTCCATGACCTACACCCGGGACGACCGCACCTTAGTAGGGGAAACACCCGAACAGGTGGCCCGGGCCTTTCAGGAATGGGGCGTGGACGTCTTCGGGGCCAACTGTTCGAGCGGGCCGGCCCAACTCTTACGGGTGCTGAAGGCCATGCGGCAGGTGGTCCCTGAGGCCCTGTACTGGATCAAGCCCAACGCGGGCTGGCCCGAACGGCTGCCCGGCGGCCGCATCTTCTACCCCGCGACCCCCGCGTACTTTGGCGACTTCGCCCGGCTGTACGTGCGCAACGGCGCGCGCTTCATCGGCGGCTGCTGCGGCACCACCCCGGAGCACATCCGGGCCATGCGCCAGGCCCTGGAAGGCCTGCCCGAAGGTCCCCAAATCCGCGTCGAGGAGCCGCCCGCGACGCGGCGGCCCCGGCCTTCCAAAACTTCCCCCACCCCAACCGAGGACGACTACCCCAGCGAACTGGCCCGCAAACTGGCCATGGGCCAGTTCGTGTTCACCGTGGAGATGTCCCCACCCCGGGGCGCATCCCTGCACAAACTCCTGGTCCACGCCATGACCCTGCGGGATGCTGGCGCGGACGCCATCAACGTGGCCGACAGCCCCATGGCCCGCATGCGCATGAGCCCCTGGGCCGTGAGTTACCGCATCCAACAGGACGTGGGCCTGGATACCATCCTGCACTTCCCCACCCGCGGCCGTAACCTGCTACGGGTGCAGGGAGACCTGCTGGCCGCCCACGCCCTGGACATCCGCAACATCTTCGTGGTCATGGGGGACCCCACTTCTATTGGCGATTACCCCGACGCCCTGGACGCCTACGACGTGGTCCCTTCCGGCCTGATTGAACTCATCAAACAGCGCTTCAACCAGGGCGTGGACTACGCGGGCAACCCCCTGGACGAGCCAACCCGCTTCTTCGTGGGCTGTGCCCTCAACCTGATGCCCCAGAACCCCAAGCGGGAGATGCGGGTGCTGAACAAGAAGGTCCGGGCCGGCGCGGACTTCGCCCTGACCCAGCCGGTGTACGAGCCGGAGAAAGCCCGGGCCTTCCTGGAGGCCTATGCCGAGAAGTACGGCCCCCTGCCCATCCCCGTGGTGGCCGGGGTGCTGCCCCTGTATTCCGTCCGGCACGCACGCTTCCTGCACAACGAGGTGCCAGGCATCGTGATTCCCGAAAAGATGATGGACCTGCTGGAACGGGCTGGCGACCAGGCCTGGCGGGAGGGCCTGCGCATCGCCGAAGAACTGATTCATGCGCTGCGGGAATGGGCGCAGGGCGTGTACCTGATGATACCCTTCCGGAAATACTGGCTGGCCGCGGAACTGCTGGAACGGGTCCGCGTGCCCGAAGCCTCCCGGAGGTGAGCCATGGCCGCTTCCCGGCTTCCTGGCTTCTACCGGCTTTCTCTGGAAGAACGCCGTCAGGTCCTCCAGGCGCGGGCCGACCTGACCCCGGAGGAGTGGCAGGCCCTCTTCGGGGAACCGGGCCTGACGCCCCAGGTGGCCGACGCGATGATCGAAAACGTCATCGGGGTGTTCGGCCTGCCCCTGGGCATCGCGGCCAACTTCGTGGTCAACGGTCGGGATGTGCTGGTCCCCATGGTGGTGGAGGAACCTTCGGTGGTGGCCGCCGCGTCCCACGCCGCGAAACTGGTGCGGGAGGGCGGCGGGTTCCACGCCCAGGCCTCCCCGCCGGAGATGGTGGCCCAGGTGCAGGTGCTGGACGTCCCCGACCCCCATGCCGCGCGGTTGCGGGTGCTGGCCGCGCGGGAGGACCTGCTGGCCCGGCTGCGGGGCCTGCACCCTTCCATCGAGAAGCGGGGCGGCGGGCCCCGGGACATCGAGGTGTATCTCCGCCACCACCCGGCCCTGGGGGACTTCCTGGTGGTGCACATCGTGTACGACGTGCGGGATGCCATGGGCGCGAACGCGGTGAACACCGCGGCCGAGGTGCTGGCCCCTGCCCTGGAAGAACTCACCGGGGGCCGGGCGCTGCTGCGCATCCTCACCAACCTGACGGACCGCCGCCTGGTGCGGGCCTGGTGCCGGGTGCCCGTGCAGGCCCTGGCCTTCCGGGATTTCCCCGGCGAGCAGGTGCGGGATGCCATCATCGCCGCGTGGGCCTTCGCGGACGCGGACCCCTACCGGGCCGCGACCCACAACAAGGGCATCATGAACGGCATCGACCCGGTGCTCATCGCCACGGGGAACGACTGGCGCGCGGTGGAGGCCGGCGCGCACGCGTATGCGGCCCGCAGCGGCCGCTACCGGCCCCTGACCGTGTGGGAGAAGGACGCGGCCGGCGACCTGGTGGGGAGCATCGAACTGCCCCTGGCCGTGGGCATCGTGGGCGCCGCGACCCGGAGCCATCCCACGGCCCGCGCGGCCTTGAAACTCATGGGCGTGCAAAGCGCGGGGGAACTGGCGGAAATCATCGCCGCGGTGGGCCTGGCCCAGAACCTGGCCGCGCTGCGGGCCCTGGCGACGGAAGGCATCCAGCGGGGCCACATGCGGCTCCACGCCCGGCAGGTGGCCCTGGCCGCAGGCGCGCAGGGTCCCGAAGTGGACCGGGTGGCCCAGCGTATGGTGGAGGAAGGTATAATCCGTGAAGAGCGGGCACGAGAAATTTTGGCGCAACTACGGAAGGAAACTTGGGAGGGCGAACCGTGAGTATTGTAAAGACACCAACGCTTTCTCTCCCTTGGGAATGGAGACGGGACCGCGAATACCGAGTGCATATTGCCGGATGGACCCTGGAGGAATTCCTGCGCCTGGCCCCGGAAAACCAGCGCTGGGAGTTTGTGCACGGGGAGGTTATCATGCACTCGCCGGCGAATTTACGTCATCAACGTATCGTCGGGTGGTTGCATAGATTATTGCATCAATTTTGTGAGCATTACGCATGCGGGGAAGCCCTGCTCGGCCCCGCGGCGTTGCTCGTGCTTCCTCAGGTCGTCCGGGAACCCGACATATTCGTGTTGCCGGCCGGGCCGGTGGAAGAGGGGCCGGGCGGACTCATCCTCACCCGGCCCCGGTTCGTGGTCGAGGTGGCCAGCCCTTCGACGCGGCGCATCGACCTGGAAGACAAGGCCCGGGAGTACGCCCAGGCCGGCATCCCCGAGTACTGGGTACTGGACCCCGACGAACCGGCCCTGTACCAGTATCTTCTGGAAGAGGAAACCCCCGCATACCACCGGCACCGCCATACGGAAGGCTGGGTGTGGTCGCAAGTCCTGCCCGGCTTCGGTCTGCAGGTAGACTGGGTGCTCCCCCAACCCCGGATGGACATCGCCACAGCCTGGGAGATGTTGCAGCAGGCGCATGAAGGCGAGGTGTAGAAGGTTGCTTTGAGCCGCGCTGGCCCCGGCAGCCGTTTTGTATAGAAGTGCACACGGAGCCACGGAGGGCACGGAGACTTGGGTCGAAAAATTTTCTCTGTGTTCTCCGTGCCTCTGTGTGAAAAAGCGGCGGTTTGCGTCGTTTCTGTCAGACCGCCTCCCGAGTGGCCCTTCAAAAAGAACATCTGTAGTAAAATACCACCACCTCAAACATCGGGAGGGGGCCATGCCCCAGGCAGGAGAACGGGTGGCCGACAAATATGTGCTGCAGGAGCGCCTGGGCGAGGGCGGCTTCGGCGAGGTGTGGCTGGCCCGCCATGCCACCCTGGGCACGCCCGTGGCCGTCAAGTTCCTGAAAAAGCACCCCGAGCGCCTGCTCCAGGAAGCCGAAACCGCGGCCTCCCTGGAGCACCCCCACATCGTCCGGGTCTACCGGGTGGACCCGGAACGCGCGGCCATCGTGATGGAGTACGTGGACGGCCCGAACCTGCGCGACTGGGCCGCGCAGCGCCGGCCCGCCCGCGAGAAGATACTGACCGTGCTGGACCAGGTGGCCGCGGCTCTGGACTTCGTGCACCAAAGGGGCC
>JALXBY010000111.1 GCA_026991215.1 Anaerolineales bacterium | reverse complement strand
TTGCAGATCCGGTCCGGGGATGGGGTGCCCATGGGGGTCATGGCTGGGTTCGCCCATCCACGCGGCCAGCCGACGGATGAACTCTTCGGAGACCGCGTGCTCCAGCCGTTCGGCTTCGGCGTGGACGGCATCCCAGGGGAAGCCCAGCACGTCGTGGAGGAAGCGCTCCAGCAGGCGGTGCTTGCGGACCATGTCCAGGGCCAGGCGTCGGCCCTGTTCGGTCAGCCGTGCGCCCTGACGGGGGCGGTAGGTCACCAGCCCCTGTTCGGCCATACGCTTGAGCATCCCGGTGACCGATGCCGGACGCACGCCCAGATGCCGGGCCAACGCGGTCGTACTGACCAGACCGCTTTCCCCTTCCAGTTCGTACAGGGCCTTGAGGTAGTCTTCCATGGAAAGCGTGGGCCTTTGCCGGGCCATGCGCGTCCATCCAGGGGGCAGGTACGGATATTGTAGCAGGCCCGTCGCGGCGCCCCACGGCCACGGCCATCCCCAGCAATGCGTGCCCTTTTGATAGAATGGTAGCCCATCCCGAAGGAGGAGCAGGCGGTATGGAAGGTGAAAGGCGCATCGCGGTGATTGCCATTGGCGGGAACTCTTTGATTGCCGACCCCAAGCGGCCCGACGTGGCCCACCAGTGGGATACGGTCCGTACCACGGCCCGCCACATCGCGGACCTGATTGCCCAGGGCTGGGACGTGGTCGTCACCCACGGCAACGGCCCCCAGGTGGGCTTCATCCTCCGCCGCAACGAACTGGCCTCCCACGAAGTCCACGTCACCCCTCTGGACCTGATCGTGGCCGACACCCAGGGGTCCATCGGCTACATGCTGCAGCAGACCCTGGACAACGAGTTCCGCCGGCGGGGGATGCACAAGACCGCCATCACCCTGGTCACCCAGGTGCGGGTAGACCCCAACGACCCGGCCTTCCAGCGGCCCACCAAGCCCATTGGGGGCTTCCTCACCGAAGAGGAAGCCCGCCGGTTCGCGGCCCAGGGCTGGCCGGTCATGGAAGATGCCGGCCGGGGCTGGCGGCGGGTGGTGGCTTCCCCCCAACCGCTGGAAATCATCGAAGAGGCGGCCATCCGGGACGCGGTCCGGCAGGGCTGGGTGGTGATTGCCGTGGGCGGCGGGGGCATCCCGGTGGTGGAAAACGAAAAAGGCGAACTGCGGGGCGTCCCCGCGGTCATCGACAAGGACCGGGCCAGCAGCCTGTTGGCCCGGCGCATCGACGCGGACCTGTTCCTGATTGCCACCGCGGTGGAAAAGGTGGCCCTGAACTACGGTAAGCCCAACCAGGTCTGGCTGGACCGGATGACCGTCAGCCAGGCCCGCCAGTACATGGCCGAGGGCCATTTCGCGCCGGGCAGCATGAAGCCCAAAATCGAGGCCTGCATCGCCTTCGTGGAAGCCACCGGACGCGCGGCCATCATCACCCATCCGGCCCACATCACCCGCGCGGTGCAGGGGGAAACCGGCACGTACATCGTCCCCGACGAGACTGCATGACGGGGCATGGACACCGTTGACCAGGAGGAAGATGCAATGGGCACGCGACCCGAAGACGTACAGGGGTTGACCATCCTGGGCCGGAAGGCCCAGCCCAGCAAGAAACTGGAAGCCTTCCCCAACCGGGCACCGGGCCGGTACTACCTGGTCACCCTGGAGACGCGGGAGTTCACCTGCCTCTGCCCGGTCACCGGGCAGCCGGACTTCGCCACCATTCGGGTGGACTACGTACCCGACCAGCGCATCCTGGAGTCCAAGTCCTTCAAACTGTACCTCTGGTCCTACCGCAACGAAGGCGTGTTCCACGAGCACGTGGTAAACATCATCCTGGACGACCTGGTCAAGGCCCTGGACCCGCACTTCATCCGGGTTACGGGCGCGTTCCACGTGCGGGGCGGCATCGCGATTACGGTCACCGCGGAGCACGTGCGCACGCCGGAAGCCCGGGACGCGGTCCGGGACATGCTGGTACCGCCGCAGGTGCTTCT
>JALXBY010000110.1 GCA_026991215.1 Anaerolineales bacterium | reverse complement strand
CTTGGAGGGTGTACCGCGCTGCCGTTTCTTCCCCAAGCCACGGCCACGGTGGTGCTCCCAACCCCGGCCCCGCCCACAGCCACCTGGACGCCTTCGCCCACCGTCCCGCCCTCGCCCACCTTTACCCCCACACCGGGATGGCAGCGCCTGGGCACCTGGCAACCGCCCCAGGGCCGTATGGCCTTCCAGGGTTCCCTTTCCCCAGATGGCACCTATATCTTGGTGTTGAGCCATCCGAAACCGGAAGGCCCGCCTGAGGAATGGAAGGCTACCGACCCCGTGCTGCACCTGCTGCGGACCGATACCATGACCGAGGTATGGCAGGTGGCCCTGCAAAAACCCCTGCGTGTGACCACGGTGACCGAGATTCGATGGCTGCCGGGGAAGCCTTACGTGGCCATTACCGCGCTGGCCCGCACCACCTATACCAATGCGTTGTTGCGCCTGGAAAACGGGGAAATCGTGTGGAAGAAGCGCAGCACCCACGGCCAACCTGCGGTGGACTACCTGGCCTATGACCCGGCCACGCAGATGCTCATGGTACGGAACAACCAGGGCGTCGTCCGCGGCTACGAAGTGCCCTCGATGAAGGCCAAGGTGCGGTACGCCTATCAAAATCCGGGTAAGGGGTGTTGCGTTGTCGATAACCTGGCTTCATCCCCCTACGGCGTGGCCGCCCTGGGCTGGGAACGCTTGAGCAAGCGCTACAACTTGATTCTGTGGGAAAAACAGACCAAGGCCCGGACCCTGCGGCTTCCGTACAGTTTCCCCGACGTTACGTTCATGTACCTGACCTGGGGGCCGCCCCAGGAAGTGGCGGCCATCCTCATCCCGGCCACGGCCACCAGCACCGACCCCTGGACCGGCGTTTTCCTGGACGTGCAAACCGGAAGCGTGCTCTGGACCATGACCGAAGGCCGCGCCTTCGTCAATGGCCTGGCGTGGTTGCCGGGCTTCGGCTGGATGGTGGCCCTGGACTCCGGGGAGATTCGCATCTACACCGGGCCTGACCAGTACACCGTGCTCTCCCAGCCCGCCGGCTGGATTAACGCCCTCGAAACCCTGCGCGACAGGCCCATGTGGATGGCCGTGTACGAGGACCGGGTCGAACTCTGGGCCTATCGGTGATGAACGCCCCCGGAACCCCGTCCATCTTCCTTGACAGCATCCTCCCCAGGGCAGTACAATGGCGACACCTTTTCCCAGCACCCTTTTGGGAAGAGAACGGACCCTCAGGCGCATCCTTTCCACGGACAGGTAGCAACCATGGGCAAGACGGCGTGGCGCTGGTTTTATGGGTACGGCTATTTTGCTGACCGGGGCTGTCCCCAGCCCGCGGTCCCCTGAGGGTTTTTGTTGACGGTTGAAGTAAGCGGGGCCCGGGCGGGCCCCGCTTACTTTTTCCCATGATTCGACCAGGTGCGCCGTACCCCCACCTTCGGAGAGGGCTTATGGCCGTTCGAGGTATTCGCGGGGCCAATACCGTGGCCGAAAACACGCCGGAAGCCATCCTCCAGGCTACGCGAGAGTTGCTCCTCGCAATCTGCGAAGCCAACCCCACGCTGCGCAGCGAGGACGTGGCCGCGGTCTTCTTCACCCTGACGCCGGACCTGAACGCAACCTACCCGGCCTATGCTGCCCGGCAACTGGGATGGGTGCACGTGCCCCTGCTTTCGGCCCAGGAAGTGGCCGTGCCCGACGGCATGCCCCGGGTGGTGCGGGTCCTCATCCTCTGGAACACCGACCTGCCCCAGGGGGCCATCCGGCACGTGTACCTGGGCGAAGCCGCCCGCCTGCGCCCTGACCTGGCTCGCGGGGAAACCCATTCCAATCCATCGGCAGGAGGTGCCCCATGATGGTCATCATGAAGCCCCAAGCCACCGAAGAGGACATCGACCGGGTGGTGGAAAACATCCGGGAACATGGCCTGACGCCCCACGTTTCCCGGGGCCGGGAGCGCACGGTCATCGGGGTGGTGGGGGATACCCGCAACGTGGAA
>JALXBY010000109.1 GCA_026991215.1 Anaerolineales bacterium | reverse complement strand
GCGATGGAAAGGGCGAAATCCTCCACTTCCCCGATGCCGTCCACCGTGGCGGCGTCGGCCCCGGTCAGGGCCGTTCGCGCCAGCCGGAGCCGCGCGAAAGTCGGGCCAGCGGTGATGTCGGCGGGGATGCTGCTCCAGGTCAGGGCCACCGTGCCCGTGGTGCCCGCCGGGACCGTGGCGGCTGCGAACTCATCGGGGTCGAAGGTGCCGTTGCGGTCGAAGTCAATCCAGCCGGCCAGGGTCGCCGACGTGCTGGAAGGGTTGTTGACCTGCACGTCCAGGGTATAGGTCGCGGCGCTGGTATCCAACGGCGGGAACAGGGCGACGCCGTCTTCGTCGTCGGTGGTGTCGGCATCGTCGCCATCGGCCGCGGCGGAATAGAAGGGCGCGTCCTCCGGGTCCGGCAGCGTCGAACCCAGGTAGAGATTGGTGTCCGGGGAATGCGCGGCCAGGCCGTACGAAGTCGGCGCGTCGCCGTAATCCAGACCGTTGTTGTTCACCCCAACGCTGCTGAGGCGGTCGGCCAGGGGGTCGGTATCACGGGTGATGGGGCCGGGGGCGCTGCCTGAGGTCGTGGGTTCCCAGTCGTTGCCTGTGTTGGTGTCCTGCCCGTTGGGGGGGAGGGCAAGGCTCTGGCCCGCGGCCGGGACCGTGGGCGCGTTGGCGTTCCAGAAGCCCGGCGGCAACACCCCCTGGTCGTTGATGCCGTTGTCGGTGCCGTAGGCCATGTAGTCCACGATTTCGCCGTCCGCGTCAAAGAGCCAGATGTCGTCGCCGTTGTTGTTGAGTTTCACGCTTCGCCCCAGGTGCACCTGCAATGCAGCCTGGGGCGCCTGGGTCGTGGGGTTGTCGGTTCCCACCCAGATGACGATGTAATCCCCGGCCCGGAACTGGCACCCGTCGGTGGGGTTGAAGGTGTAGGAAAAGATGCCGGGGGTTTCCGCATCGCCGCCCACCACGTTGCCGTCGGAGATGGTCCAGCCACACATGTCCACGTCCTGGGTCACGTACAGTTCCACGAACTCGTCGTTGTCCGTCCCGCTGGTGTAGGTCTGGCGGTACAGGACTTCGTTGATGACCACCTGGCCCGCGTACTCCGAGGGGGTGAGGTACGTGGTCTTGCCCGGTTCGGTGCGCACGTAGTCCTGGAACTCGCCGAAGGTATCACCCACGGTGAGGTAGCCAATGGTCGCGCCAGGGGTGAGGCCCAGGTCGCTCAGGGGAACCCGGAACTCCAGCACCCCCTCGTCCGCGGCGGTGATGGTGGTATCCAGCCGGGCCGCGGCGCAAAACGCGCCGGGGCTGCACGGCCCGCCGCTGCCATCCCCAGGGTCCGTGGGGGCGACGGCGGGGTCATAGGTGGCGTCGCTGTACGCGCCGTAGTAGGAGTACAGGGCCAGTTGGTTCCATGCGGCATCCAGCACCCGGACGGCAAAGATAATCTGCCCGCTTCCGTTCAGTTCCCAGAGGGCGGCCACCTTGCGTTCGTAGGTCCCATCCCGGTCCGCGTCGATGTACAGCCACTGGGAGCGGTACCACTTCTGTTCCTGGTTGTAGCCCTGGCGGCCTGGGGCGTCGGTGTCCGTGGTTCCTGCACCGGCCACCTTCATGTAGACGTAGAGGAAAACATCGTCGTTGGTCACCCGGAGTTCGGTGAGGTCGATTTCCGCGGGGTCGCCATCCCCGATTGTGTCGGTCAAGGTGGCAATGGGCGTGACCGAAGCCCAGTCGTCGGGTTCGCCGTCCACGGTGATGCCATCACCGTTCCCTGAGGGCTTGAGGCGGACGTCGGCCTGTACCAGCCACTGCAGGTCCCACATCTGGGGGACGCTCCACAGGAGCACATCCGGGCTGGAGGGCGAACCCACCGCGGCTTCGGGGAAGGAGAAACGCAAACAGTCCGCGGCCCCGGAACTGTCCGAATCCACGAACTGATAGGCCACAGACGTGGAAAGTTGGGTCCAAGTGCTGCCGGTCCACTGCCACAGGCCGCTGTTGGGGGA
>JALXBY010000108.1 GCA_026991215.1 Anaerolineales bacterium | reverse complement strand
CCCTGCAGGCGGGCCCGCGCGGCCCGGGCAAAGGTCAGGGCCAGGTATTGCAGGGTGGTGGTCTTGCCCGCGCCCGGCTCGCCCAGGAGCACCAGGTGGTGGGCCTCCCGCAGGGCCTGGGCCAGTTCCACGGGGGGCGGGGGCGGCTTGGGGCGCGCTTCCGGCCGACCCGGCCCAGGGGGCATCCTGCCTTCCTCGAATTCTTCCGGAGTCAGGGGCAGGCGGGGCTCGCCTTCCCGGTAAACGGGCCGTTCCCGTTCCTGGGCCTGGAGGAGTACGAAGACCTTCTGGAGCGGCGTGCCGTCGGGCAGGTTCTTCCACTTCTCAATGCGGGCCTCCAGGTAGGCCAGGAGCCGGTGCTTCAAGTCGGGGTCACGGGTCAGGAGGGCCTGCAGGGGTTCCGGGAGCATGCGTTTCACACCCTGTCTTCGGGATGGATGAGACGCGGCCCTTAGCGCACCGCCCACCGCTTGCGCACTGCCGACCGCTGACCGCGGACAGCCGACTGCGGACTGCGGACTGCCTCCTCACATCCCCAACAGCCCGGCCATGGGGCCCAGGAGTTTCTGAATTTCCTCCATGTTCTTTTCCGAAGCCTTGCGCACCTCGGCGACCGCGTTGTTGAAGGCCGAGGCCAGCAGGTCCTGGAGCATTTCCACGTCCCCCTCTTCCAGCAGTTCGGACGCGATGTGCACGGATTGCACTTCGTACTGCCCGTTCAGCACCACCTTGACCGCGCCCCCGCCGGCCGAACCGGTAAAGGTCTGTTCGGCCAGGGCCTTTTCCATTTCCTCCATCTTGCGCTGCACTTCCTGCAGCAAGGCCATGGGGTCGAAGCCACTGAACCCGCGCGGGCCTTTGGGCCGGTACTTGGCCATGGTCCACCTCCGTTGGATATGATGCTTCCATTGTACGGCAAGCCCTCAGCGGCAGGGTGCGATGTCGTAACGGTTCCGGTTGGTCAGGATGACCCGCACCTGGGGCTGGGACGCGAGTTCCCGCAGCCGCTGCGGGTCGTCCACGGTGAAGAGGTGAATCCGCGCGCCGGAAAGGGCCAGGGCCAGGGCAGGGGTGTAGAAGCGGGCGTCCATGGAAATGGCCGAGAACCCGCCCCAGATGTACCAGGCCTTGTAACGATACACGAGCCACCAGTACGCCCAGGCCCGCTGGGGCAGTTGGGTTTCGTCCATGTTGAAAATCCAGTAACTGGTGTGCACCCCGGCCCGGACCATCTCCCGGAGGTTCCGGGGCGCGTCGGATTCCACGATGACCCGGTCCAGCAGGTCGTATTGGGAAAGCAGACGGCCCATGGCCGCCGCGGCCTGGCGGGCCTGCTCCGGCGTCAGGGTCCGCAGGGTTTTGAGGTCCACCCAGTAGTACCCCCGCCGGCTCAGGGCCTGGAAGATGACCGGCAGGGGCGTGGGCGGGATGGCCGGGTTATCGGGCCGGTGGATGAAGAATCGGTTGGCCGCGGGGTCGTAGGCCACGTCCATTTCCACCCCGGGCGCGCCCAGGTCCAGGGCGCGGCGGAAACTGGGGAGGGTATCTTCCAGGATGGCGGGCGGGTCGGGCGCGCCGCGGTGGCCCCAGAGTTTGGGGCATCCGGTGTAGAACACAGGGTGCGGCCCCCAGCGGAACGCGGCTTCGAACCCGCCGTAGAGGGCCAGGAAGGGCACGGCCGCCCACAACCAGAACCGCAACCACCGGGGGAGGGCATGGGCCAGGGCCTGCTTTCGGCGGAAGAAGAGGAAAAGCGCGGCGGCCCCCAGCGTGTTCAGCCGTTCCATCCACACCAGGGCCTGCACCGTCAGGGCGTCGATGCGGGCCAGGTAGTGGCTCAGGGGGTAGAGGCGACGGCTGGGCATGAGCACCTGGGCCAGGGTCTCCGGCCCCTGGCCTTGATGGAGCCACGCGGCTGCGCTGCGGGCCAAACCGTGCCCTACAGGGAGCCACGGCAGCCCACGGCCCCGCCGCGGCCGGGCCATCGATCCAGGCAAACTGCGG
>JALXBY010000107.1 GCA_026991215.1 Anaerolineales bacterium | reverse complement strand
CACCAGGGCAGGTCATGCAGGGGGTGTGCGTCCATCGAGCCAGCGCTGGACTTCGTCGAGGCGGCGGATGCGGGGTACGGGCAGGTCGGGGAACAGGTCCATGGGGTCGAAGAGCAGGGCGTCCAGGCCCGCGGCCCGGGCGCCCTGGTAATCCGCGAAGAAGTTGTCGCCTACATATAGCCCCCGGCCCTGGGGCTGGCCCAGGCGCTCCAGGGCCTTGTGGAACAGGCGGGGGTCGGGTTTCCACACCCCTTCCTCGGCCGCGACCACCACGGTATCGAAGTAGGGGGCCAGGCCCAACCGCTCCAGATAACCTTCCTCCAGGGGTTCGCCCCGGTTGGTCACCAGGCCCAGGCGCAGTCCCTGGGCTTTGAGGGTTTCGAGCAGCCGCAGATGGTCCGGCGGCACCCAGTCCTGGTAGTTCGCCCGCCAGGCCTGGAGGGCCTGGTGCAGGGCCTCGGCCACGGGGTCCAGGGCTTCCGGCGGCAGGCCCAGGAAGCGCAGTTGCATCCGGGTCCAGGTGCGCCACAGGCCTTCGGGGTCGTCCTTGTGGGCCGCCCGCAGCCGTTCCACCTCCGGCTGGTTGGCCCAGAACGCGTGGCTCCAGCGCCACAGGGCTTTGAGCCGGGCCTCAGGCTGGAGGAAGCCCTGCTGGGCCAGGGTCCGCGCGAAGACCTCCCGGTGAGAAGGCCGGGAGAAGCGCAGGGTATCGTCCAGGTCGAAGAGGACCACGTCATACCGGGCCATGGGCGTTTTTCAGGGCAGTGGGCAGTCCGCAGTCGGCAGTCCGCAGTGCGCAGTGGGCAGTGGGCAGTGCGCAGCCCGCGGCCGCGCCCTGCGGATTGCCGACCGCGCACCGCGGACTGCGCACCGCGGACCGCGGCTACATTCGTTCCACCGCCAGGGCCACGGCCTCGCCGCCGCCCAAACACAGGGCCGCCACACCGCGGCGCAGGTCATAGCGCTTGAGCGCGTGCAGCAGCGTGGTCAGGATGCGGGCGCCGCTGGCCCCCAGGGGATGCCCCAGCGCGATGGCCCCGCCGTGCACGTTGACCCTGTCCCAGTCCCAGCCCAGTTCCTTGCCGTTGGCCAGAATCTGCGCGGCAAAGGCCTCGTTGACCTCGAACAGATCCACGTCCTCCAGGCGCCAGCCCACCCGTTCCAGCAGTTTGGGGATGGCCTTGGCCGGGGCCCGGAAAATCCACTTGGGTTCCACCGCGGCGTAGGTGTACCCCACGATGCGGGCCATGGGTTCGGCTCCGATGCGTTCGGCATAGGCCAGGGAGGAAACTACCAGGGCGGAGGCCCCGTCGTTCAGGCCGGGCGCGTTGCCGGCCGTAACCTTCCCATCCTTCTTGAAGACCGGCTTGAGCCGGGCCAGGGCCTCCAGGCTGGTATCCCGCCGGGGGGTTTCGTCCACCTCGACCCGAAGGGTGCCCTTCTTCTGGGGCACTTCCACGGGCACGATTTCGTCTTTGAAGGCCCCTTCGTCCGTGGCCTTGACCGCGCGCTGATGGCTGCGCAGCGCGAACCGGTCCATCTCCTCCCGGGTGATGTCGAACGCGTCCGCGATGAACTCGGCCGCGTCGCCCATGAGCCAGTGCTCGAAGGGGCACAACAGGCCGTCGTAGATGAGCGCGTCGGTGAGCTCGGCGTGGCCGAAGCGCAACTCGCCCAGCCGACCCCGCACCAGGAAGGGTGCCCGGCTCATGGATTCCATCCCCCCGGCCACGAAGAGCGCGCCATCCCCGGCCCGGATGGCCTGGGCGGCCAGCATCACGGCCTTCAGTCCGGAACCGCACACCTTGTTGACCGTGAACGCGCCCACGCTGGCCGGCAGGCCGCCAAAGAGGGCTGCCTGCCGCGCCGGGTTCTGCCCCACGCCGGCCGAAACCACGTTCCCCATGACCACCTCTTCGATTTCGGCCGGGTTGGGAATCCCGGCCCGGCGCACCGCTTCCCGCACCACGACCGCGGCCAGTTGCGGCGCGGTGAGCGGGCTCAGGACC
>JALXBY010000106.1 GCA_026991215.1 Anaerolineales bacterium | reverse complement strand
TGGCCGCAGAGAACGCGCTCCTGGGGAACCACCGCACCCTGGACCTGGAATTCCTCCCCCGGGTCATCTTCACCGACCCCCAGGTCGCGGCCGCGGGGATGACCGAAGCCCAGGCCCGGGAAGCCGGTTATGCGGTGGAGGCCCGTACCCTGGACCTGGAGCACGTGCCCCAGGCCCTCACCGTCCGGGACCTGCGCGGGTTCGTCAAACTGGTCGCGGACAGGACCTCGGGCCGGCTGCTGGGCGCGCACATCGTGGCCCCCGGGGCCGGGGAAATCATCCAAACCGCGGTGCTGGCCATGCGGGCCGGGCTTTCCGTCCAGGACCTGGGTCGGATGCTCTTCCCCTACCTGACCCTCAGTGAAGGCCTGAAACTCGCGGCCCAGACCTTCGAGAAGGACGTGACCCGGCTGAGTTGTTGTGCGGGGTAGTTGGGCAGTCCGCGGTCGGCAGTGGGCAGTCTGCAGTGTGCGGTTTGCAAGCAACAACTGACGGCTGACTACCGACCACCAACTGCTGGCCGCTGACTGCTGACCGCTGACCGCTGACTGCTGACCGCTGACTGCTCACCACCATTTTGTGGAGGTACGACATGAGCACACGCTGGAGTTTTGCCAGTTCCCTGTTCTCCTCCCTGTGCTGCGTAGGCCCGGCGGTGGCCGCGCTTATCGGCGTGGGCAGCGCTTCGGTGCTGGTGGGGTTGACCCGTTACCGCATCCCCATGCTCCTGTTGGGGATTGGGCTGACCTTGCTGGGCGCTTACCTGACCCTGCGCCGGCTCCGGGGGACGTGCACGCCCAGCGCGTACCGGCGCTACCGCTGGCAGGTCCCCCTGACCGCGCTGGCCACCTTTGGCCTGACCTATTCGGTTCTGACCATGGGCGTCCCGGCCCTCGTCAACCGGTATCTGGAATGGAAGGCAACGGCCGCAGTTTCCGTAAGCCGGGAAGACCAAGTCCAGGCTGAAGAGAGCCGCTATCAGGCGGTGCTGGCCGTTAGCGGCATGACCTGAGGGGGTTGTGCGGCTGCCGTGCGCAGCCTTCTCCTGGAACAACCCGGCGTGCTGGAGGCGGAAGTCAGCTTCCCCGAGGCCAAAGCCGTGGTCCTCTTCGACCCCAACCAGACCTCGGCCGAAGCCCTGGCCCAGGCCCTCTCGCAATACTACCCGGCCCAGGTGATTTCTATCGAACCCGCGAACGGAGATGGATGATGGACACCAAAAGGCTGCTTTTCACCCTCACGTTGCTGGCCCAGGTCCTTCTCAACGGTTCCCTGGTGCTTCAAATACGGCGACCACAGCTGCGCATCTGGCCACCGCCGGGGAAACGGAGCTTCGGCTTCATTTTCACCTGGGGGCTGTTCGTGTTTGCCCTGTTCGGCGTCCTCACCCTGGGCGTGCTGGACTGGAACACCTTCATCTTCCGCCATCCAGCCCGGTTTTGGGTGGCCGTACCTCTGATGCTGGGGGGCCTGGGCCTGGCCCTGTGGGGCGTGCGCACTCTGAGCGTCCACACCGCGCTGGGCCTGGAAGGGGAACTGGTCACCCATGGCCCCTATCGCTTTACCCGCAATCCCCAGTACGTGGGAGATATCCTCCTGGTCCTGGGCTACGGCCTGTTCACCAACTCCGCCCTGGCCCTGGTGGCCGGCGCGTTCATGAGTGTTTGGTTCTTTTTGGCCTCTTTTGTGGAAGAACCGTACCTGCGGGCCCGCTTCGGCCCCGCGTACGAGGCCTACGCGCGACAGGTGCCCCGGTTTGTGGGATGGCGGAGCGTGAAAGCCCTTTGGCAGGCGTTTCGTAAGATTTGATGGAGGCTCACACAGAGCCACGGAGAGCACAGAGGCTTTTCCTCGTGTTCTCTGTGTCTCTGTGTCTCTGTATGACAGGACTTACGCAGTTAGCAACTGAGCCGCCGAGACTTTACCTCGCAAAGGGGGAGGTGGAAGCATGCCGCCGGTGAAGAGTTCGTGCTGCAGCCGCGCTTTGACCTCACCCAAGGTTTCTTTCGG
>JALXBY010000105.1 GCA_026991215.1 Anaerolineales bacterium | reverse complement strand
GGGTGTTGCGGAACCCCAAGGCCGTGGCCCGCCACGTGCTTCGCAACACCCTGGAGACGCCCCCGCGCCTGGCCCTGATGCTGTGGACCCACGTCCCCGTGCTGCTCCCCCTGTGGGAAGAGGCCGCGCTCGCAGGCTTGCTTACCCTGGGCCTTTTGGCGTACCTGGCCTGGCGGCGGTGCCTCCCGCTTCGGGGGCCGGAACCCGCGGTGTGGGCGGTGCTACTGCTTCCTCCCCTGCTGAGCATGGCCGTGATTTTCCCCCGGCAGCACTATGCCCTGGGGGTGGCCCTGGCCGGCGCGCTGGCCCTGGGCGTGGGCCTGCGCCGTTGCTTGGCCCGACGTGCGGCGGTGGCTTCTCCCTCGCGGGACGTGCGCTACGCGCTGGCCCTGGCCGGGCTGCTTCTGGCCCTCGCGCCGTCTTTGACCGACCGCTATCCCTGCCGGGACCCGGCCACCTTCTGGCGCTTCCCTCTTCCCCAGGCCTTCTACGTGCGGGAATGCGCGACCACCGAGGTGCGGGAGAGCCTCCTGGCCCTGCGCAGCCTGCAGCGGGTGTATCCTTCCTTCACCCTGGTGATAGACCCGAACCTGTGGGTGAAGAACATGGAGGTGTATCTCCGGCCGGGCATCCGGCCGGTGTTCAAGGTGTTGCGGGCGCCCCAAAGCGCCCGCGGGGAAGACGTGGTGCTGGCCCACCTGGGCGGCATCTGGGTCAAGGAACCAGGGTGGTGGGAACGGCTCCGCGCGTTGCAGCGGGAGTATGGCGTGCTGGCCTACTGCACCAGAGGCCAGCCCTGGGTCTTCCTCCTGCGGCTGCAACCGCCACCGGACTTCCCTCTGCAGCCCTGCCAGCCCCGCTTTGCGCGATGAGGGGTCACACAGCGATGTCAAGATCTCTGTGTAACTGTCGCATACCCATATCTCGCGCGCGGTGGGTTGGCGTCGGGGGCCACGTGGGCTGGGGCAACAGGTATGATGTCGAGACACGGTTCGTGCATCGGACAGACCGATGCGGAACGGCAGACCAGGGAACACAACAACCCCCTTCCCCCCTCTCCCATTCTCCCTACGGGCCGAGAATGGGGGTTAGGATGTTTCAAACAGAGGCCTCCCCTGGCTCGCCTTCAGGGAGTCAACTATAAGCGAAAGCCTTTTTTGAAGGTGGATCATCCTGAAAGAGGTGGCCATGGCGCAAGAGATGGAACAGCATATGCAGGACTTTGCGGCTCAAAATCACCAGGGTTTCTCGGACAGCGCGGCCCTGTTCCCGGTAGTGGGCGTACAGGCGGGCAAAACGACGGGTGTAGCGCTTCAATGCGACGGCCATGAGGTAAAGGACGTGACGCAACAAGGGGTCGCCGCGTTTGGAGAGGCGCCGTCGCCCGGCGAAACGGCCCGACTGGTAGAGGGTGACGTCCAGGCCGGCAAAGGCGGTGATGGCTTTAGGCGAGGGGAAGCGGTCCAGATCGCCCACCAGGGCCAGGAAGAGGGCGGCCAGACGGGGGCCGATGCCGGGGATTTGAGTCAGGATGCGCCAGGCCTGGGGGTAGCGCTGGACCACGGCCTGGATCAAGGCCTGCAACACCCGCTGGCGCAGGGTTTCCAGCCAGGCCCAACGCTCCAGGAGGAATTGCAAGGTCTGGGCCCGGACAGGGTCATGCAGGCCGAAGGAGGTGCGGGCCAGGGCTTGCAGGTCCTCCAGTTGCTGGTCGGAAAGGGTGGTTCGGGGCGGCACGGCCTGGCGCAGGTCGTCCAGGGAAGCCTGGGCGATGGCCTGGGCCGAGGGGAAGGCGGTCAGGATGCCCCGGAGAGCCTTGGAAAAGCGGGCTTGGCGGCGTTCCAGTTCGGGGAAGAGGAAATGAAGGTGTTGGCGCACCTGATTTTGGATGCGGATGAGTTCTTGAGCCAGGGCCTGGTCCAGGTGGGCCAGGGTGCGGAGGGCGTCGGCGTCCTGGACAGGGGTGGGCAGGGCATGGACGGTGAGTTGCTGGCGCAGGAAGAGGGCCAGGGTGCGG
>JALXBY010000104.1 GCA_026991215.1 Anaerolineales bacterium | reverse complement strand
CTGGCAGGAAGCGGCCCAGGCCCTGGTCGAGGGCTTCGCGGAAGCCCTGAACCTGGTGTTCGAACCCCAACCCCTGACCGAAGCCGAACGCCAGCGGGCCGAAGCCCTGGTTCGTGAGAAGTACGGCAACCCCGAATGGACCCGCCGGGTGTGACCGGGGCCAGGCCTACCCTGCTTCCCCAAACACCACCCCCAAACGGCGGGCCGTCTGTACCATGGGGTCGTCCGGCGAAAGGCGCCGCGGGGGTTCCTGATGGACCACCCCCAGGGGCATGACCTGGAAGCGGCCCTGCCGCAGGCCGACCAAAGTCCCCAGCCGGCCCTGTTCGATCATCTCCACGGCCAGGGTGCCGAAGCGCAGCGCCAGCAACCGGTCCGTCGCGTTGGGCGCTCCGCCCCGTTGCAGGTACCCCAGCACCATCCACCGGGCCTCGATGCCCGTGCGCTGTTCCAGTTCCTGCGCCACCACCCGCGCGATGCCGCCCAGCCGGGGCGCGGTGAGTTCATCGCCCTGCGTCCAGTAGACCGGCTGCCCGCCCTGGGGATGCGCGCCTTCGGCCGCGGCAATCAGGCTGAAGCCGCGACCGCGGCGCATTTGCTCCAGGTGCCGGGCCAGGACCTGGTAATCGAAGGGGAATTCGGGCAGGAGGATGACGTCCGCACCACCGGCCAGGCCCGCATGCAGGGCCAGGAAGCCCGCGTGCCGGCCCATGAGTTCCACCACCAGGATGCGGCGCAGCGCGGCCGCGGTGGTCTGCACCCGGTCCAGGGCCTGGCAGGCCGTCTCCACCGCGGTGGCAAACCCGATGGTCTGCTCGGTGCCGGGGACGTCGTTGTCGATGGTCTTGGGCACGCCCACCGCGGGGAAGCCCTGCTGGTACAGTTCCCAGGCCGCCCGCAGGGTGCCATCGCCGCCGATGACCACCACCGCGTCCAGGTTCAGGGTGCGCACCCGCTCCAGGATGGTCGCGGTCACGTCCACCACGGTTTCCTGGCCCTCGCGAAACACCCGCACCCGGAAGGGGTCCCCGCGGTTGATGGTGCCGAGGATGGTCCCACCCTGGTTCAGGATGCGGTCTACTGCGGCGGGGTCCAGGGGGAAGACGCCGTTTTCCTCCCAGAAGCCGTCGAAGCCGTTGCGCACGCCGAAGACCTGCCACCCGCGCTGTGCCGCGGCCCGCACCACCGCGTAGATGGCCGCGTTGAGGCCGGGCGCGTCGCCGCCGCCGGTCAAGACCGCGATGCGCTTCGTCCTGGTCATGCCGCATCCCTCCTTGTTGCCGGGCGGGGAAGGGTTTGGCCCTTCTCCACCCGCACCTTTTCCAGGGCCTGCCGGTAGGCCTGGGGGTCCAGGCGAAAGCGCCAGGGCTGCATCCGCCAGAGGAGGGGCACCCGGTTCAGGCCCACCCGTGGCCCCCGACGTACCACCGCGTCGGCCAGCACGCCGTCGTACTCGAAGAACAGGGGCGCGTCGCTTGCGGTCAGGTCCAGGCCGTGGTACGCGCCGGTGATGCCCAGGGCGCGGCAGAGTTTGGCCGGGCCGTCGGCCCACTGCGTGAAGGGCCGGCCCGGACGCCGGCGGGCCATCGCGTCCAGACCTTCCACCGGAACCAAGGCCCGCACCAGCACCGCGGCGGGGAAGCCCTCCCGTTCGGTGACCACGTTGAACAGCCAGTGCATGCCGTAGTTGAAGTACACGTACGCGTGCCCTGGGGGGCCGTACATCACCTGGGTGCGGGGGGTTCGGCCGGCCCGGGCATGGCACCCCTGGTCCACCTCGCCGATGTAGGCCTCGGTCTCCACCACGATGCCGGCGATGCGCTGCCCCGCGAGCCGATGGACCAGTCGGGTTCCCAACAGGTGCCGGGCCACCCACAGGGTGGGCTTTTGGAAGAACTCCCTGGGGATGGGCCGCCCCTGCTGGGGATGGGGCTTCCACCAGGGCAGGTCATGCAGGGGGTGTGCGTCCATCGAGCCAGCGCTGGACTTCGTCGAGGCGGCGGATGCGGGGTACGGGC
>JALXBY010000103.1 GCA_026991215.1 Anaerolineales bacterium | reverse complement strand
GAGCGTGCTCAGCACCTTGGGGCCTTCCTCGGTCAGCAGCACGTCGTCTTCGAGGCGCAGCCCGCCCTGGCCAGGGAAGTACAGACCCGGCTCCACGGTGAAGGTCATGCCGGGTTCCAGGGGTTCCTGGTTCTCCGCATAGAGGTAAGGCGGTTCGTGCACATCCAGGCCGATGCCATGGCCGGTGCGGTGCACGAAGTAGGTAGCATACCCGGCCTCCTCGAACACGCGGCGGGCCGCCCGGTCCACTTCCCCCATGGGCACGCCGGGCCGGGCCGCCTGCCAGGCCGCTTCCTGCGCGGCCATGACCAGACGACTCAAACGTTCCCACTGGGGCTGGGGTTTGCCCAACACGAACATCCGGGTCAGGTCCGAGACGTAGCCCTCCACCCGCGCGCCCCAGTCGATGAGCACCAGGTCCCCCGGTTGCAGGACCCGGTCCGTGGGCATGGCGTGGGGGTCCGCGCTGTTGGGGCCGGAGGCCACGATGGGCGGGAAGGGCAGTTCGGGTTCCGAACCATGCCGGAGGAGTTGCAAGGTGAGTTCGGCCGCGACCTCCTTTTCCGCAATGCCAGGCCGCAGTGCGGGCAGGGCGGCCAGCAGTGCGGCTTCCGCCACCTGGATGGCCTTCTGCATGACCCGGACCTCGTCCGCGTCCTTGCGGGCCTTGAGGCGGGCCAGCAGCGGGGAAGCATCCTTCCAGCGCAGCCCAGGCGCGGCCTGCTCAAGGAGATGCCACTCCTGCACCCGCATCCGGGTGGGTTCGATGCCCACAATACCCCGTTGCAGGCCCAGCGCGCGCAGGGCTTTCTGGAACACCGCCGGCCAGCCTTGCGGGTCCTCGCCATAGGGGAACAGGTAACCGGAGAACCCGGCTTCGGCCCGGTGGTATTCCAGTTCCGGAAGGATGAGGGCCTGCTCCCCGCGTGCAGTGAACAGCCCCAGGATGGGCCGCTCCATGAGGTGAAAGCGCAGGCCGGTGAGATAGAATAACGACGCGCCCGGAACCAGGGCCAGGCCGTCCAACCCGGATTCCTGAAGCAAGCGCACCAGGCGGTGCTGCCGGCGGGCAAAGCGGTCCAGCATACCCACACCTCCGGAGGCAGGGATGTTCTCCTACTGGGCCACGGCTTCACCGCTGCATCGCCTGAACCCTTCCATGAAACTCCTGGCCATGGCCGTGGTTGCCCTTGGCGCGACCTTTACTTATGACCCGTTCATCCCCAGCCTGCTGGCCCTGGGCCTGTGGCTGACCGCGTGGCGGCTGGGCCGTCTCCCCTTCCGCCAGATGGTACGGTGGACGCTGCCGCTGTTGCTCGTCCCGCTGCCTTTGATGGTGTTCACCGCCCTTTATACAGACCTGAGCCGGTACCCGCAACCCCGCATCCTGTGGCAATGGGGGCCGTGGCGGGTAGCGGTGGAAGGGCTGTGGGTGGCCCTCGCGCTGGGCCTGCGGGTGGTGACCTTCATGGCCGCGTCCCTGCTCTTCGTCACCACCACGGACCCCACGGATTTCGCGGTCAGCCTGGCCCAGAACCTGAAGGTGCCCTACCGCTTTGCCTACGGCCTGTTGATTGCCCTGCGCTTCCTGCCCTTGATGCGGCGGGAATTCGAGTTGATTCAGATGGCCCATCGCATCCGGGGGGTGGATGTGGAGCCGGGCCGCTTCCGGGTACTGCGGCGGTTCCGCCGGTATGCCATCCCCCTGCTGGCCTCGGCCATTCGGAAGTCGGAACGCACGGCGTTGGCTATGGAAGCCAAGGCCTTTGGCGCGTTCCCCGACCGCACCTATTACCGGCAGATGCCCATCCGCCGGCAGGATGTGCTCTTCGTCGCGGCCTGGGCGCTGTACGTGGCGCTGGTGTACGTCCTGGCCCTGCACCTGCGCCTGGCCCGGCTGGAACTCATCCCCACCTGACAGGACTTACGCAGTTCCGTGTTGAGTTCATGGAACAAAGAAAAAGGGACGCCACCCCCCGAGGTACAATCAAGCACATCCACCCCTCGGTGAGGTGTATCATGGCGTCCCGTCTCTATCCTACCA
>JALXBY010000102.1 GCA_026991215.1 Anaerolineales bacterium | reverse complement strand
CTATAATCCCTCCTGCCTCGACGCCCTTTTCCCCATGTTCAGGCCGCAACCGGCCGTGTTCGGGAGGTCCCCGATGGCCCGTTTCAACCCGTTCCGCCTCAATGTGGGCTTCATCGCCGCCGAAGACATCGGGTACGAACGTACCTTTGAGTTCCGGGACCTGGCCTTCGTCCGCCTCGACGACCTGGAGTTGCACGAGGTTCAGGGGGAAGTCACCGTGGCCCGTATGCCCCAGGGGTTGCTCTTCCGGGTCCGGTTGCGGGCGGAAACCCCGGCCACCTGTTCCCGCTGCCTCAAACCCATCCAGCAGCCGGTGCAGGCCGTGTTCGAGGAACTCTACGCGTTCTCCGAAAAGCACGTCACCGAGTCGGGGCTGCGCTATCCCCCCACCGGGGTAGTGGACCTGGCCCCCCTGGTCCGGGAGTACATGATTCTCTCCATCCCCATCCGTACCCTGTGCTCGCCCGATTGCAAAGGCCTGTGCCCGGTGTGCGGTGCGGACCTGAACCAGGGGCCGTGCGAGCACCAGGCCCGACCCATCGACCCCCGCTGGGCCGTGTTGCAATCCCTGTTGGAACAGTCCGAGGAATAGCCCGCCGCCTGCCCGCGGGTTGCACCCCTCATCCGGTCAGCACCGCCAGGAGCCACAAAGCGGCCACGATTACCGGGAACACGACCAGGGTCAGCGGCAGGCCCAGGCGCAGGTAGTCCTTGGGGGTGTACCCGCCGGGCCCCAAAACGAGCAGGTTGGCCGGGTGGCCGGTGGGAAGCAGGAAGGCCAGGGAGGCCCCTACGGCCACGGCCATGCCCGCAATCTGGGGGGAAAACCCCACCTGCCGGGCCAGCGCGATGGCCCAGGGCACCAGCACCAGCGCGCTGACCTGCCCGCTGAGCACCTGGGCCAGAAGCGAAGCCAGCAGCACCAGCAACCCCAAAAGCACCACGGCAGGCAGGTGCCCGTTTTGGGGAAGCAGCCGCGCGGTCAGGGCCTGGACCGCGCCGCTTTCCAGCAGGGCCTGGCTGAGGGGCAGCATCCCGGCAATCAGGAACACGGCCCGCCATTCCACGGCCCGGTAGGCCTCTTCCATGGGCAGCAGCCCGCTCAGGGCCATGCCCACCACGCCCACCAGGGCTGCCCAGGCCAGGGGCAGCCGGGTGAACGCTGCTAAGGCCAGAACCAGCCCCCACCAGGCCAGGGCCATCCGCATGGCCCTGGGCGAAGCCTTCCGGGGCGGGGGCGAGAGAGGGAGGAAGTCCGGGTCCTGGCTGAGGGCTTGAAGGCCTTCGGGCGGGCCTTGAACCAGCAGGGCGTCGCCCGGCTGCAGGGGTTCCCGGTAGAGGGCCTGGTAGTACACCCGCCCCGCCCGCCACAGGGCCAGGACCAAGGCGGCATAGCGTTCCCGCAGGCGCAGGTCCTTGGGCGTCTTCCCCGCGGCCTGGCCGTGGGGGTGCAGGGCCACCTCCATCAGAGGAGCCTTGTTCATGTACTGGTCCAGCCAGTCCTTGTGAGGGAGCCACTCCAGCCCCTGGCGGGCCAGCGCGTCGGGCTTCGGTTCCCCGGCCACGATGAGCACGTCCCCAGGCCGCAGCCGTTCATCTTCCAAAAGGAAGGAGGGCGTGAACCCCGCGTCGTCCAGGCGGCCCAGGGGCGTCAGGCCCAGGGTACGGGCCAGGTGGGGCCGACGGGCCGAACGGCCCACCAGGGGCGAATCCGGTCGGATGCGCAGCGCGTGCAGGCCGTGCATCAGGCGGTAGGTCTCCAGGGGAAGGCCGCCTGTCGGCGCTGCCGGTGCCTGGGCCGGACGGTCCGGGAGCAACCGCGGGGCCGCCCAGACCAAGAAGGTCAGCCCCACGAAGGTCGCGGGCAGGCCCACGGGCAGGAAGGAATACAGGCGAAACCCTGGGTACCCCGCGTGCCGGAGGGCGGCATCGGCCACCAGGTTCGCGGTGGTCAGCAGGGTGGCCATGCCGCCCAGCAATGCCGCATACGCGACCGGGAGCAATAGCCGGGAAGCAGGCAACTTCAGCCGTCGGCTCAGGGTCAGCG
>JALXBY010000101.1 GCA_026991215.1 Anaerolineales bacterium | reverse complement strand
GTGACCTGGGCGTCCAGGTCCAGGCGCAGCCGGCGGGCCAGCCATTCCACCGCGCGGCGCATCTCGGCCTGGTACGCCTCATCGGTGGAAATCGATGGGATGCGCAGGAAATCTTCGAGCCACCGCAAGTAGCGTTGCCGGTTCTGCCGGAGCAGGTTCAGGGCCTGTTCCAGGGACATATGCGCCTCCGGGAAATCGTGAATGCTGCGGGACATAAGTATACTATGGGGGTCATCCCAGGCCTAACATGGGAGGACCATCCGATGACGGTCGAATCCCCTCTGCCTTTGTATGACGTGCCCACGGCCCGGAAGACCATCCTTCGCCGGCCGCCCTGGGACGAAGCCGTGGAGCAGCCCGCGGTGCGCCGGGCGGTGGCCGCGGTCTTCGGCCCGGACGTTTCACCCTGGGAGGCCGTGCGGCGCATCGTGCAGGACGTGCGACGGCGGGGCGACGAGGCTTTGCGGCATTGGACCGAACGCCTGGACCGCGTCCCCGTGGCTTCGTTCCGGGTTCCCCAAGCCGCGTTGCAGGAAGCCCTGAACACCCTGGACCCCGCGCTGCGACGGGTGCTGGAGGCCGCCGCGGACCGCATCCGGGCCTTTCACCAGGCCCAGCCCCTGCACGCCTGGCTCACCCAGGCCCTGGGCGGGTCCCTGGGCCACCTGCTGCGTCCCCTGGAGCGGGTGGGCGTCTACGTCCCCGGCGGGTCCGCGCCTCTGCCTTCCACCGTGTTGATGACCGTGATTCCGGCCAAGGTCGCGGGGGTGGAACGGGTGATTGTGGTCACCCCGCCCAACCGGGGGTATGCGGACCGGGAAGTGCCGGTGGACCCCGCGCTTCTGGCCGCGGCAGCCCTGGCCGGCGCGGACGAGGTCTACACCGTGGGCGGCGCGCAGGCCATCGCGGCCCTGGCCTACGGCACCGAAAGCATCCCCAAGGTGGACAAAATCGTCGGCCCCGGCAACATCTTCGTGACCATGGCCAAGAAACTGGTCTACGGCGACGTGGGCATCGACGGCCTGGCCGGGCCGACCGAAACCCTGATTGTGGCCGATGGCTCGGCCAACCCCGAATGGGTCGCGGCCGACCTGCTGGCCCAGGCCGAGCACGACCCTCTGGCCGCGGCGATTTTGCTTTCCCCGGACCTGGCCTTCATCCAGCGGGTGCAGCAGGCCGTGGCGCAGCAACTCCCCCGGCGGGCCAGGGCCGAGGTCATTCGGCTTTCCCTGCAACACCGGGGCGGCGCGGTGCACACCCGCGACCTGGAGGAAGCCCTGGACCTGGCCAACGCGTACGCGCCCGAACACCTGGCCCTGGCCGTGGCCGACCCCTGGCGCTGGCTCCCCAAGGTCCGCCACGCGGGGTGCGTGTTCCTGGGCGAGCACAGTTTCGAGGTCCTGGGGGACTACCTGGCCGGACCCAACCATGTTCTTCCTACCGGTGGGTCGGCCCGGTACGCCTCGGGCCTGCACGTGGGCAGTTTCATGCGCTGGATTGGGTTGGTGGCCCTGGACCCAGAGACCGCGCGAGACCTCGCGCCCCTGGCCGCGGCCTTCGCCCAGGCGGAAACCCTGGAAGCGCACGCGGCCGCCGCGGAAGCGCGAATGGAACGAAGTGGGCAGTCCGCAGTGGGTAGTCCGCGGTGAGCAGTCAGCGGTCGGCAGTCAGCAGTCGGCAGTCGGCGGTCTGCGCACTGCGGGCCGCGGCGTACAGCAACCTCGCCACGGGCCGGGTGTTCTAACAAAGGAACCCTGGTCTGGGAGAAGTGCCATGGCGCAACGTTTTCACGACCTGGAAACCGTGGAACAGTGGTTGGAGAGCATCCTGACCGATGTGCACCCGGATGAGGCCTTCGTGCAGGACGTGCACGCGCAACTCAGCCAGTCGCGGCCCCTGGAAATCGAGGCTCCGGCGGTTTCCATCCCCGTGTGGTGGAAGCCGGCCTTCCTGTTGGGGGTGGCCCTCGGCGTGCTGGTGGTGTTCATCGGCCTGGTGCGCCGGGCGCGACGCGCACCGGCCGGCCCGTGAGCCGGCCGGTGCGCGTCGCGC
>JALXBY010000100.1 GCA_026991215.1 Anaerolineales bacterium | reverse complement strand
GGTCACGATGTCCAGGGTCAACAGGGCCAGGAAAATCAGGGCCTGAGCGGTGTAGATGAAGGCCGTCTCCTTGGCCGTGTAGTGAAGCACCAGGGAGACGGTGAGCCAGTAGAGGTACCGGGTTTCGCGCGTTTCCAGGTAGCGGAGGATGGCCCACCAACTGGTCACGGCAAAGAGCATGACCAGGGCCTCGTTGCGGGCGTAACGGCTGTAGTAGAGGATGTAGGGGGAAATCAACATCAGGAAGGCCCCGGCCAGGGTCCCGAAGTCGCCCAGGTAGCGACGCCACTTCCAGAGGAAGAACACCGCGAGGATGCCGGCCAGGGCGTGGGGGAGCCGGGCCGTGAAGTCGTTGTCCCCAAACAGGAAATAGGAGAGGGCCATCAGGTGGAACTGCAGGGGGCCGTGCATCAAGGGCGTGTGCTGAAAGCCCCGGCCTTTGTAAAGTTGCCAGGAAAAGTAGGTGTGCAGGCTTTCGTCGTGGCTTTGCACCCGCTGGCCCAGGTTGGCCAGCCGGGTGAGCACCACGAAGGCCAGAATCAGACCGAAGGCCACATGGCCCCAGGTCACGGGCAGGTTGGGCCAAACGCGGCGTCGCGTCCAGGGCTGTCGGGCGTCTTGGGGGTTGGCCATGGTTTCCGCTCCCTGCCGAAAAGATGGGGTCCCGTGCGTATCCCAGCGTACGCCAGCCACAAAGCGCGTTCAGGGTTGTTCCAGCGCGTCCAGGGTTGGGGGAATCTCCGGCGGCTGGCCCGCCGCGTGGATGGCGGTCTCCACGTCCTTCAGGCCGCTGCCGGTGAGGAGCAGCACCACCGGGTCCTGGCCGGAGACCAGGCCCATCTCCAGGGCCTTGCGCAAACCGGCCAGGGAAGCCGCGGCCGCGGGTTCCACGAACCAGCCGAAGCGTCCCAAAAGGCGCATGGCTTCCAGAATCTCGGCATCGGAGACCACCACGAAGGTGCCGCCGCTTTCCCGCACCGCGCGCAAGGCCCGGTAGCCATCCCTGGGCAGGTCAACCGCGATGCTATCGGCCACGGTGTGGGCCTGGACGGGTTGGATTTCCTGGCTTTCCGCGAAGAAGGCCTGGGCCACGGCCGCGCTGCCCTCGGCCTGCACGCCGAACAGCCGGGGCATCTGGGGCAGCCAGCCCAATTGCACCAGGTCCCAAAAGCCTTTGTAGAGGCCGGCAATGATGTTGCCGTCCCCCACAGGCACGAAGACCGCCCAGGGCCGGGTGGTCCGCACCCGGCGGAGGAGTTGCTCCCAGAGTTCCAGGGCCGCGGTCTTCTTGCCTTCTGCCGTGAAGGGGTTGTACCCGGTGTTGCGGCAGTACCAGCCCCAGCGGGCCGCGGCCTGCAGGGAAAGGTCGTAGGCCTGGTCGTAGGTGCCGCGCACCAGGTAGACCTGGGCTGCGTACATCATGAGTTGGGCGACCTTGGCCCGGGGCGCGGTGTGGGGCGCGAAAATCACGGCCCGGATGCCCAGGGCCGCGGCCAGGCCGGCCAGGGCCGCGCCCGCGTTGCCGGTGGAAGCCGTGACCACCACGTCCCGGCCCTCCTGCCGGGCGCGGGCCAGCACCACCGCGCTGGCCCGGTCCTTGAAGGACGCGGTGGGGTTGGGGCTTTCGTCCTTGACCCAGAGGTGGGGCAGGCCCAGGGCTTCCCGCAACCGGGGGGCCTCTTCGACCGGGGTCCAACCCACCCGGCGCAGGGGCGTACCCCAGCCGCCTGGGTCTTCCACAGGCAGCAAAGGCAGGTAGCGCCAGATGGACGGCTCCTGCGCGGTCAGAATCTGCCGGGGGTGCAGGGTGCGCCGCAGGGTCGCATAGTCCAGGATGACGTCCAGGTTGTGGCCGTCGTGGGGGCAGGTGTAGCGGTCGGGGGAAGGCGGGTATTCCCGTCCGCAGTGGGAACAACGGAGGATGAACTCCACCATGGGGCACCTCGCGGGGGTTTGGCGGGTAACGGTCCAGGCCCGCGCCCTGGCCGTGCCGCGGGGCTAATCCGGGGCGTGCGGCGCGCGGGTCTGGGCCGTCTTCGTGCGTTCGGCCCCGGTCTGAACCGGCCGGGCGAAGATGAGGTACCCGGTATGGGCCACCATGCGGTCGGTGGGCCGCAGGCGTTCGGGCACGGGCTTGTAATAGCGGAGGAGCAATTCGCACACCTCGACCATGGCAAAGCCGTGTTGGTCCAGGGCTTCGAGCAGTCGCGTCACCTGGTTCGTGGTGGGCACCAACGCGCCGAAGAAGCCGCCCGGCCTGAGCGCGGCCCGGGCCTGGGGGATGTACGCCTCCGGCGTGGGCACGTCCAGGAACAGCGCGTCCACGTCGCGTTCCCGAAAGCCCTGGGCAATATCGTGCAGGTGGAAGGTTACCCGATGGGCCAGGCCCAGGGCCTCCAGATTTTTGCGGGCCAGGGCCTGCATTTCGGGCCGACGTTCATAGGAAAAGACCCGGCCCTGGTCGCCCACGTAGAAGGCCAGCGCGGTGGTCAGCGCGCCGGAGCCGGTGCCGGCCTCGATTACCTGGGTGCCGGGGCCGATGCTCATCTTCAACAGCAGGAAGCCGATGTCCTTGGGAAACAGGATTTGCGTCCGCCGGGGGGTGCGGCGGAGCAGGTCCTCCAGGGAAGGGGGCAGGGCGTAGAAGACTTCCCCGCGATGGGTCTGGCCCTGGAACCCCCAGGGCTGGCCGATGAGGTCGTCGTGGCGGATGATGCCGTATTGGGAGTGGTAGACGCCCGCGGGTTGCAGCCGGAAAAGCGCGGTCCGCTCCCGGTTGGCCCACAGGATGTGCACGAAATCGCCCGGTTGCATCACGGGGTTCGGCATGGTACCCGCGCTCCGCCAGGGGTATCTTGCCGATTGTAGCATGGCCCCCAAACCCTTGGGAGGCCGGTTGGCGGGGGGGTTGGGGATGCAGAAGGCATGGCCTTCCAACCATGCGCAGAATGGCCGGTTTCCTCCTACTCCCTCAAGAAACCATCGTAGACGTTGGCGCTTTTTGTGGCTATTCTAACTTCACCACGCATCCAACGCAGGTGGCCCAGGCAACCTGCAAATCGCACCCATGGAGGCGACCGATGGAGTCAACCGCCGTCTTCTTGCTGGCCTATGGTGGCCCCCTCTCCCTGGAGGATGTCGAGCCGTACCTTCTGGACGTGCGCCACGGTCGGCCCACACCGCTGGAACTGGTCGAAGAGGTGCGGGAACGCTATCGCTTGATTGGCGGCAAATCGCCCTTGCTGGACCACACCCGCAGCCAGGCCCAGGCCCTGGAAGCCTGGCTCAACCAGCAGGCCCCTGGGGGCTTCAAGACCTTCGTGGGGATGCGGCACTGGCACCCGTACATCCATGAGGTGCTCCCGGAGGTCTTACGCCACGGGTTCACCCGGATGGTGGCCCTGCCCATGGCCCCCCACTACTCCCGCATGAGCATTGGCGCGTATCGTCAGGCCCTGGAAAAGGCCCTGCAAGCCCAGGGGTACCAGCCGGTCACCGAAGCGGCCACGGCGACCGAGGACGGCCTGACCTATACCGTGCAGCGCTGGCAGGCCCGGGCCGCGCAAACCCCATCGACCCTGGACCTGGCCTTCATCACCCGCTGGTCCACCCATCCCGGCTTCCTCCAGGCCGTGGCCCACAAAGTGGAAGAAGCCCTGCAGCAGTGGTCGGGGACCCGGCCTGTGGTGATTTTCACCGCGCACAGCCTGCCCCAGAAGGTGGTGGAGCAGGGGGACCCGTACCACGACGAGGTCCGGGAAAGCGCGCGACGGGTCGCGGAGATGCTGGGCTTGAACGCCTGGCATGTGGCCTACCAGAGCGCGGGGGCTTCCGCCGTGCCCTGGCTGGGGCCAGACGTGGGCGACCTGGTGCAGGACCTGGCCCGGCAGGGCGTCCGGGATGTGCTGGTCGTGCCCATTGGCTTTGTGTGCGACCATGTGGAAATCCTCTACGACATCGACATCGAATTGCAGGACCTGGCCCGCGACCTGGGTGTGCGCCTGGCCCGTACCGCTTCCCTGAACGACGACCCCCGCTTCATCGCCGCGCTGGGCCAGATGGTGCAGGCCGCGGCCTCGGCCCTGGCCGCGGTGCCGGGGCAGGCTTCGGCCGCCCGGTGAAGGGGGACGCGGCTCCCTGAGCAGCGGCCCGCGGCCCCTGCTTTCCCCCAAGGAGATAAAGGCGGTATGATTGAGGCGCCGGTGGCCTCTCCACCGGCGTCCTTTCGTTGGTCTGGCAAGCCCATGCAACATGGAGGAGACGACATGCGCACGCCCCTGGTCGCCGGCAACTGGAAGATGCACGGCACCGTGGAGGAGGCCCGCGAGCGGGTCTGGGCCATGCTTCAGCCCTTGCAGGAAATCGCGGGTGTCGAGAAGGTGATTTTCCCGCCGTTCACCGCGCTTTTGGCCGTGGCCAACATGCTCATGGGGACGGACATCGGCCTGGGCGCCCAGAACATGCACTGGGCCGACGAAGGCCCATACACCGGCGAGGTTTCCCCCCGCATGGTGGCCGAGTTCGCCCGTTACGTGATTCTGGGCCATTCCGAGCGCCGCAAGTTCTTTGGGGAAACGGACGAAACCGTGCGCCGCAAGGTCCAGGCCGCGTTCCGCCATGGCCTGACGCCCATCGTGTGCGTTGGCGAGACCATCGGCGAGCGGCAGCAGGGCTTGACGGACGCGGTGGTACGACGCCAGGTGCGCCTGGCCCTGGATGGCCTCACCCCCGAGCAGGCGGCCCGGGTGGTCATCGCCTACGAACCGGTGTGGGCCATTGGCACCGGGCTTACGCCCGAGCCCCAGGAGGCCAACCGGGTGCACCGGGAGGTCATCCGTAAGGCCCTGGCCGAGGCCTTTGGGGAAGAGGTGGCCCAAAAGGTCCGGGTGCTGTACGGCGGTTCGGTCAAGCCCGAGAACGCGGCCGGTTTCTTCCAGCAGCCCGACATCGACGGCGCGCTGGTGGGCGGTGCCAGCCTGGACCCGGAGGCCTTCGTGACCATCGTGCGGACCATGGCCACGCTTCGGGTTCAGGCATAATCTTTTCACCCTTTTGGGGAAGCGAGAGGTTGCCATGCCCCGGTGGACGGTTCTGGGTACGGCCTATTCCCTGGGCACCCTGACGGTGCGCAACACCCACTTCCTCCTGACCACGTCGCGGCGGGCCGTGCTCATCGACGTTCCCGAAGACGTGCTGCCCCGGCTCCGGCAGATGGGCCTTTCCCCCAACAGCCTCACGGACGTCATCCTGACCCACTTTCACCCGGACCACGTCGGGGGCCTGCCCCTGTTCCTGCAGAACCTCTGGCTGGCCGGCCGCACCCGCAGCCTCACCTTCCACGGCCCGCCCGATGCCATCAACCGGGCCAGGAAGATGCTGGACCTCTTCCGCTGGGACCGCTGGCGGGGCATGTTCCCCGTGGCCTTTCGGAGTTACGCGGGGCCCGGCCTGCTCCCCATCCTCCGGGAGCCGGACCTGTGGCTGGACGCGGCCGAGGTTCGGCACAGCGTCCCGGCCCTGGGGCTGCGCTTTGCCTTCCCCGAAAGCGGCCGGGTGTTGGCCTATTCCACGGATACCGCGCCCTGCGAAGCCGTGGTGCTGCTGGCCCGGGGCGCGGACTGGCTCTTCCACGAGGCCACGGGCGCGGGGGCCTACCACACCACGGCCCGCCAGGCCGGCGAGGTGGCAAAACAGGCCGGCGTCGGCCATCTCTTCCTCGTGCACACCGACCCCGACCCAGAAGTCCGCCGCCGGCTGGAACAGGAGGCCCAAAGCACCTTCCCCGGCCCGGTGACCGCGGCCTGGGATGGCCTCACCCTGGTCTGGTAGCCGTCTTCTTGACCCCCAGCCCGTCGCCGGGCGCCGCTATAATAGAAGCGCCAATTCTCCCTTTGAGGAGGTGCAGGATGCGCGTCACCTTGAGTGTAATCAAGGCCGATATCGGCGGCTGGGTCGGCCACAGTGGGGTGCACCCGGACCTGCTGGAGGCCGCCCGGCAGGTGCTGGAACAGGGTCGCCAGCAAGGTACCCTCATCGACTACCACGTCGCGTTCTGCGGCGATGACGTCAACCTGATTATGACCCACACCCAGGGCGTGGAAAGCACCGAAGTGCACGCCCTGGCGTGGGAAGCCTTCCAGAAGGCCACCGCGGTGGCCAAGCAACTCAAACTCTACGGCGCGGGCCAGGACCTGCTGGTCGATGCCTTCAGCGGCAACGTGCGGGGCATGGGTCCGGGCGTGGCCGAAATGGAGTTCGAGGAGCGCAAGTCCGAGCCGGTCATCGTGTTCATGGCCGACAAGACCTCGCCCGGCGCCTGGAACCTGCCCCTTTTCCGCATCTTCGCGGACCCCTTCAACACCGCGGGCCTGGTCATCGCACCTACGCTGCACCAGGGCTTCCGCTTTGAAATCCACGACGTGCAGGAGCACAAGAAGATTCTCCTGGACGCGCCCGAAGAGATGTACGACATCCTGGCCTTCATCGGCGCACCCGAACGGTACAACATCAAGGCCGTGTACAGCCGGGCCACGGGCGAAATCGCCGCGGTCACGTCCACCGAACGCCTTTCCCAGGTGGCCGGCCGCTACGTGGGCAAGGACGACCCGGTCATGATTGTCCGGGCCCAGTCCCAGTTCCCCTCGGTGGGTGAGGTGCTGGAACCCTTCACCTTCCCCCACCTGGTTCCCGGCTGGATGCGGGGTTCCCACATGGGTCCCCTGATGCCCGTGGGCCTGAACCAGGCCCGCACAGCCCGCTTCGACGGTCCGCCGCGGGTGGTGGCCCTGGGCTTCCAGATTGCCGAAGGCCGCCTGGTCGGCCCGGTGGACATGTTCGACAACCCCGCGTTCGACGAGGCCCGGCGCATGGCCAACCAGATTGCCGACTACATGCGCCGCCACGGCCCCTTCGAGCCTCACCGCCTCGCGCTGGACGAAATGGAATACACCACGCTGCCCGACATCCTGGAGCGCCTGGCCGACCGCATGGAACCGCTGGCCGCGCCGGAAAAGGTCCAGGCCGTGGCTCCCGAAATGGACGTGGATTGAACCTGCCCAGGGGGATGGCCACCCCGGCCATCCCCCTTTCCCCTTCCTACCCGCCGACCGCCGACTGCACACCGCTGACTGCCGAC
>JALXBY010000099.1 GCA_026991215.1 Anaerolineales bacterium | reverse complement strand
TCCCCCTGCCGCCAACGCCCACGCCGCCCGGCACGGTACAGGCAGGCCCGCCCACGTGCTACCCCGTGCCCCAGGGCACGTGGTGTTTCCTGCTCGTGCACAACCAGGGGCCTACGGACCTGCTTTTCCCCCAAGGGGTGCTGTGGGTGTGGGACCTGAACCAACAGGGGACCCCAAGCCCCCGCAGCGTTCCCCTGAACGCGATGGCCCTCCGGTTGCCGGCCGGAGGCCGCCTGCCCATGAGCGCCTGGGTCCCCAACTGGCCGGCCAGGGCCCAGGTCCGGGCCGAATTGCGGCAACTGCTGCCCCTGGACGAAGCCCAGCGGGAGGAACGCTTCCCGCCGGTGCGCGTGGAAACGCAACGCATCTACCAGGCCCCCGACCGTTGGGTTCGGGTCGAAGGCGCATGGTACCTGGAGAAGCCCGCGGATTGGGTCCGCCTGGTGGCCTGGGCCGAGGACCCACAGGGCCGGGTGGTGGCCCTCCGTGGGCACACCTTCCAGGGTCCCTGGCGTGACGAGGCCCTGCCGGCCCGCCGGACCTTCGCCCTATACTTGTACCCCCTGGCCGTGGCCGAAGACCTGCAGGTGTTCCTCTGGGCCGAAGCCGTCGCGCTGCCCTGAGCCGAACGTTTGGTCACCTGACGAATGTCATCTCTGGGAAAATGGTCCCTTGATGACCTTCCGGAAGTAGCGCAAATTTGATAGATTCTTTTCTGTCAAATCTTGACGTGGGAGGCGTTCTTGGTTACAACCAAAGGGCCATTCCAGAATGCATCGGAGGATGCCCATGTTCGCTGCGTTCCTCATTACCTTTCGTGAAGGCCTGGAAGCGGCTCTGATTTTGGGGATCGTGCTGGGTGTGCTGAGCCGCCTGGAACTGCATCACCTGAAGCGTTCGGTGTGGGCTGGCCTGTTCTCCGCGTTGGGGGCCAGCCTGGTGGCTGCCCTGGTGTTGCTGGGCCTGGGCCAGACCTTAGAAGGCCGGGCCGAAGAAATCTACGAAGGCGTGACCATGTTGACCGCGGCCGTGCTGTTGACCTGGATGCTGTTCTGGATGGGCGCTCACGCTCGGACCTTCACCCAACGGCTGACGGAGAAGACCGAGAAAGCCGCGAGCATGGGCGCCTGGGCTTTGTTCATGGTGGCCTTCATCGCCGTCATCCGGGAAGGCCTGGAGACCGCCCTGTTCTGGGTGGCCCTGTTCTTCCAGGACCCAAGCCAGGTCTGGTTCCTCCTTGGTGGAGGCGTCCTGGGATTGCTGGTGGCCATCCTGGTGGGCGTGGCCATCTTCCAAAGCACGATTCGCCTGAACCTGCGGTTGGTCTTCCTGAGCACCGGCTTGCTGCTGCTGTTCGTCGCGGCCGGGTTGATTGCCCAGGGCGTGCACGAACTGCAAGAGGCGGGCATCCTGCCCGTCTTCGTGGAGGAACTCTGGAACACGTCGGCGTTGCTGGCCGAGGAGAGCACCTTAGGCCTGTTGATGAGCGCCCTCTTCGGGTACAACGCCACGCCCTCCCTGCTGGAAGTGGTCACCTACTGGACGTACATCCTCATTGCAGGGACCACCTTCACCCGGCTGTACCGGGGTCAGCGACCGCAGCGGGCCACGGCCTGACGCTTCCTCAAACCCCGAACAAAACCGGCACCCACAAACACGGGTGCCGGTTCACAATTTAACGACCACCAACGAACGACCATCGACCATCGACCATCGACCACCGACCACCGACCCTCCTACTTCCCCCCAATCCGGTTGGTCAGGGTCCCGATGCCTTCGATTTCCAGGGTGATTTCATCACCGGGGGAAAGCCAGTGGTCGGTTTCCACCCCGCTACAGCCGGGGATGGTGCCCGTGGCCATCACTTCCCCCGGCACCACCTGCTCGCCCAGGGAAGCATAGGCCACCATCTCGCCCAGGCTGTGCTGCATCCCCGCGGTGGTCCCCTGGCCCCAGACCTGGCCGTTGACCCGTACCTCCACCCGGAGGGCCTCCACCCGCGGGAGGATTTCGTCGGGCGTGGCGACCACCATGCTCATGCCGTTGGCGAAGTTCTTGGCCTTGACC
>JALXBY010000098.1 GCA_026991215.1 Anaerolineales bacterium | reverse complement strand
CCCTTTGCGAGGTAAAGTCTCGGCGGCTCAGTTGCTAACTGCGTAAGTCCTGTCAGTGAGTAATGGAACAGTGGTTGGCATTGTTTCCGCGATGCAGCGATTGCGTTGTACCGATGGCAGTGAGCTCATCATTCGACACCGCCGCGATTATCAGCGCATCTTTCCCAAAGAAGGACGCTCCTTTTTCGTGCGCTATCTTCCCATGTCGGGTTTGATTGTGGACTTGCGTCCTTTGGACCCTGAAACCTAAGCTAATGTTGAAAACTGTACAGTGATTCTGTGGGCGCCTGATTGAGCAACCCCCCGGCCCCCGCCAGGGAGCCGGGGGTTCTTTTTTCAACCTTCCCGCGCAATGGCCAGGGAACCCAGCGCGCCGGCCCGGTGCAGGGCGTCGCCCAGGGCCTTGGCCAGCCAGCCAGAAAGCACAGCCCCGGAAATCAACCGGGCCACCAACATGATGGCCAGTACGCCCAGGGTCTTGTCCGAATACCAGAAGAGGTAGTCCACCACCAGGCTGCCCACACCGGCCGCGGCACCGGCCAGCATCAGGGTGCCCAGGTCATACCGGCGGTAGCCCGTGGCCGCGAACACGATTTCCGACATCCCCCCCTGGACCAGGCCGGAGATGAGCAGGGTCAGCCCCCATTCGCTCCCGGCCAGGAACTCCGCGGCTGCGGCTAAGGTCTCTGCGGCAATGGCCGCGCCAGGTTTCCGAATGATGTACGCGGCCAGCACCCCCGCGATGAACCAGAAGCCGTAGAGGATGTCCCGCAGGCCGGGCAGCAGGCTCTCCAACGGCTTGGCCGCGTTCCAGACCATGCCCCATCCCAAGAAAAGCAGGCCAAACACTAAGGATAGATTGGCCACGACCACCACCTCCAGGGTTCGCCAGCCCTCCAGGGCTTTACGGGACCCCCAGGCCGCGCCTGCAGCCAGGGCCAGCACCGTCAGCACCGCCGCGTGCACAGGGTTCCAGGCGATGTACTCCTTTTCCGGTCCCCGCACCACCGCGGCCACGTAGTACACGGCCAGGGTGAAGAGCGCGGTACCCACCGCGTACGCCAGGATACGGTTGAAGGAACCCTTCATCGCGCACCTCCCAAGGGGGTTTTTGCCGTTTCGATGCGCTGGTGTACCTGTTGGGGGATGTGAATGCACAGCAGCACCCCGCGTTGTACGCGGATTTCCGCCGGCAGGGTTTCCACCACGTTGCTGATGCCCAGGGTGCTGCCGGCTTGCATCGTTCCGTTTTCCAGGGGGTACCGAAAGCCCCGCAGGGTCACGCCGTGGACCTGGGGCGTCAGGGGGAGGAGGGAGACCGTATCTCCCGGCTGGGCCTGGAGGCGGACCTGGTCCCAAACCGGGAAGAGGCGCTGCCCATCGTGGTGGAAGACGATGTCGCGACGGGCCAGCCGGGGATGGAGTACGAGGAACAGGTTGGCGAGGGAATGGTCCCAGCGGCCGCCCAGCGCGCTGAAGACGTGGATGCGGCTTGCGCCCCGTTCCACCGCGAGGAGCAGGGCCAGTTCCAGGTCGGTGGCGTCTTTATCTGGGGGGAAGGTGTGGACGTCCAGGTCCGGGTTTTGGAGTTCGGGGGCCAGGTCTTGAGGCAGGGAATCCACATCGCCGACGAAGATATGAGGCCGGGCTATCTGGCGGGCCACGCGGTAGCCACCATCCACCGCAATGAGCAGGTCGAAGGGCAGGCGGCGGGCCAGTTCCAGGTCGGCTGGCGTGTAAAGGCCGTTGGCAAAGACCAGGGCGCTTTTTGACATAAAAAACCCTCCGCCGCGCCGACGGAGGGGAACCCACCGACCTGCCTTCCCTCCGCCGGCATTACCCGGATCAGGTTCCACGGGTCGAGGGCTTTCAGCCCTCCTCTCAGCCCGGTCACACCGGGCTCCCCGGGCAGGTCGGCGATTTTTGCAAATCTTGTTTGGCAAAACCCAGTATACGCGTTGGGGAATGGGGTGTCAATGGGCGGGGCGGTGCTGACGGTACCTATCTCCGGCAATCTGCTAAAATCAAAGTCCAAGGCCTCTTTCAGCATCCGAAGTCGGCAGGCGGGAGGTCGCTCATGGGTTAATGGCTCCTGGGATTGTGGGCTTTTGGCCAGGGGGGATAGCGACTGGTGGGTATTTTCGGGGGAGGCCGAGGTGTGGGCAGCCTGTACCCTTTGGTTATCCAGTTGGTGTACGGGGAGATGGCACCGTATATTACGTCAAAAAACGTGACCTGCACGAAAAGAAGGGGTACGGGCAAGTTTGCTCCGTGCCTATTTAATTTTTGGCGCTTTCAAGGAGATTTTCCGTGATATGGCTGAGTATTCTTCTTATCATTGTTAGTTTGGTATTTGGCGTGCATGTGCACATATGTGCAGTGTCGGGACGAGATTCTGCGGCAAAGATTTTTGCCGAATTTTTGCTCTCAATGATTCTAATGGGGGCGGGGGCTTTTCTTGGAATAGTGAGCAAGTCTTTGCTTACTTTGGCGGAAATGATGCCGTTTTTCTTTGTATATTTTTTGCTGTCCCTCATCGCTGCAATGGCAATGACTTTTACTACACATATTATGACGAAGGTTGAGCAAAAAGTTATTGAGAGACTGTTGGAAGAGCAAAAATGTGATGGTTGCGTTAACTGCTTTGTTGATAAAATACATAGTCTGAGCAGGGCGATGTTTTACAAAGATAAAAGCTAATTTGCCCTGCGTGAAATGTGCCCTACGACCTGTTGCTACCAAATAGCAAAGCACTCTGGAACAGGTACGACAACGAACAACTGGCCCGCGACGAGCGCTTCCGCCAGGCGGCCCCGGTGGTTTAGGGGGAAAGGGAGAGGCGGCGGAGCAGGCCCAGGAGGTACCAGCCGTAGGTCAGCATCAACAGGGCCAGTATGATGAGTACGCCATTCACCCGACGCATGGCTTTTGGAGAAAGCCCCAGGTCCAGGGCGATGCTGCGTAACCCCAACACCGCGTGGACGACCACCACCAGCAAAAGCACCCCTTCGACCCCAACGGCCAGGGGTTGCCGCAGGAACGCGAGCACGTCCTGGAAGGTGCGAAGCCCGCCAGGTACGAGCGCGTGCTGTACGACCCAGTGCACGGCCACCAGCACCACCAGACCCACCCCAGTGTAAGCCTGCCATCGCCACATGTCGCTACTCCTTCGGGATGTGAAAACTGCGTACTGCTCACTGCGGACTGCCCACTGCGGACAGCCGACTTCCCTCCCCTTCCCGAAAGACCCAGGCTGCACTGGCCTTGAACACGACCCACACCCGCTGGCCTTCATCCAGGCCGAGTTCCTGGGCCGCCAGGTAGGTGACCGAGGCCCAGAGGGTACAACCGCTTTCCGTCTGCACCTGCACCCGCATCAGCGCGCCCTGGGGCCAGATGCGCCGCACCCTGGCCGGGAAGCGGTTCCGCGCGCTGGTCCCGGCCTGGGGTTCCTCCAGGGTCAGCATCAGGGCTTCGGGCCGAAGCCCCAGGTAGGCCGGGGCACCAGGAGTGACGTCTTCGGCCGCGAGCGCAGTGCACCGGCACCCGCAGGCTTCCACGAAGGCCAACTGCCGCTCCTTGGCCTGTACCCGGCAGGGCAGGACGTTCTCCATCCCTACCAGGCGGGCCACCTGCAGGTCCACCGGACGGTAGAGGATGGCCTCAGGGGGGCCGATTTGCCGGATGCGACCTTCCACCATGACCGCGACCCGGTGGGCCAGGGCCAGGCCTTCGGTCAGGTCATGGGTCACGTAAACCGCGGTGCGGCCCTCGGCCTGGAGCAGGTCCCGCAGTTCCAGGAGCAGGTCCCGACGGGTGGGCGCGTCCAGGGCCTGAAAAGGTTCGTCCAGAAACAGCAGGTCCGGGTCCAGAACCAGGGCACGGGCCAGGGCCACCCGCTGGGCCTGGCCGCCGGAAAGCCGGCGGGCCGGTCGTTGGGCCAGTTCCCCCAAACCCAGCCGTTGAAGCCAGCGTTGCACCTTTTCCCGTCGCACTGCGGGCGGCACCCCGCGGAAGCGCAGGCCCATTTCCACGTTGGCCCATACCGTACCCCGGAAGAGCACCGGCCGCTGCAGCACCACCGCGATGCGCCGGCGGTAGTCCAGGTTGCGGCGGAAGTCCACCACACGGCCCCGGAAGCGCAGTTCACCCCGCCGCGGGGGGAGCAAACCGGCCAGCACCGCGACCAGGGTGCTCTTGCCCGCGCCGTTGGGGCCCAGCAGGGTGAGGATTTCCCCTTCTTGCACCTGCAGGTGCGGTACGTTCAGGGTCCAGTGGCGACCGCGGGGCAGCCACAGCCCCCGGGCTTCCAGCAACACGCTCATGAATCCGGGTCCGCCTCCCGTTGTTGGAGCACCGTGAGCATGGCGTTCACCCAAAAGGCCAGGCCCAGCAGGATGAAGCCCAGGGCCAGGGCGCGGGCGAAGTTCCCACGACGGGTTTCCAGTACCACCGCGGTGGTCAGCACCCGGGTGTACCCTTTGAGGTTCCCGCCCACCATGAGGGAAGCCCCGACTTCGGACACCGCGGTGCCGAACCCGGCCATGACCGCGGCCAGAAGCGCGCCCCGGGCCTGTTGCACCAGCACCCATGCCGCCTGGAAACCCGAAGCGCCCAAGCCCAGGAGTTGCCACCGGGCTTCCTGGCCCAGGGCCTGCAGGCCTGAGACCATCACCCCCGCCACCATGGGCGTGGCCAGGATGGTCTGCGCGATGACCATGGCCGTTGGCGTGTAAATCCATTCCAGAAAGCCCAGCGGCCCGGTACGCCAGAGGAGCAGGGCCACCATCAGGCCCACGACCACCGGCGGCAGGGCCATGCCCGTGTGGGTCAGCGTGAGCCAGAAGCGTCGGGCCGGTACCCGGCCCAGGACAAGCCAGATACCCAAGGGGATGCCCAGCAGCGCGCTCAGCACCGTCGCGCTGCCGGAGATGGCCAGGGTGCGCAGGGCAATGCGCCAGACCGTGGGGTCCAGGCTGAGGAGCAGGTACAGGGCTTCCACCAGGCCGCGCCACAGGGTTTCCATAGGGGCCTTCGCATCGCGGGGATGTTGGGGGAACGGGCTTCCCCCAGGCCTCATGGGGAAGGGGAAGGTTCCACCTCCCGGACCTGTTCCAGGGCCGGGTAGAACAGGGGCCGGCCGAAGCGGTCCACGCCAAAGGTCGCGATGCGTTGTTGGGTTTCGGGTTTGAGGAAGAAGGCGACCAGGGCCCGGCTCCCCTCGACGTTCACATGGGGCCATTTCTCCGGGTTCACCCGCATGATGTGGTAGATGTTGCGTAGCCGGGGGTCCCCCTCGAACAGGATGACCAGGTTCAGGGTGTCCTGCAGGGCCAGGTAGGTACCCCGGTCGGTGAGGGTGTAGGCGTCTTTTTCCGAAGCAATGCGTAAGGTCGCGCCCATGCCCTGGCCGCTTTCCATGTACCAGGGCTGACCCTGGGGGTCGATGCCCGCGGCCTTCCACAGCGCCCGTTCCCGCTTGTGGGTGCCCGAATCATCGCCCCGGGAAACAAAGGGGGCACCGGCCCGCGCGATGCGCTGCATGGCCTCGACCACGTCTTTGGCCTGCCGCACGTCGGCCGGGTCGTCCTCCGGCCCCACCAGCACGAAGTCGTTGTACATGACGTACTGATAGTCCACGACCCAGCCCTCTTCGACCAGGGGCTTTTCGGCTTCGGGCGCGTGGGTCAGGAGTACGTCCGCGTTGCCTTCCCGGCCCATGCGCAGGGCCTGCCCGGTGCCCACCGCGACGACCTTGACCTTGTAGCCCGTTTCCCGCTCGAATTCTGGCAGCAGCGCATCCAGCAGGCCGGAATCATAGGTGCTGGTGGTGGTGGCCAGGATGATCGGCGGTTTGGGCTTCTGGCCTGCTGTACACCCCACAAGGACCAATGCTAAAAGCAGGAACCAGAGGCGACGCATGGATACCTCCCAAGGGAGAGTGGACAGTGGTCAGTGGTCAGCCGACTGCTAACTGCCCACCACCAACCGCGGACTGCCGACCGCCCACTGCAGACCGCCGACCGCGGACGGCTGACAGCCGACTGCCGCTTGCCGCCGCGCTCAGCGGGCCGGGTCCAGGCGGTAGACCACGCCGCGGCCGTAGTCGGCCAGGTAGACTTCGCCCTGGGCATCCCGGCCGAAGGTGGAGATGTTGAAGGCGGTCTTGTAGAGCAGGTCGTTGGTCCAGGTGCCATCGGGTTTGCGGAGCAGGCCCCAGATGCGGCCGGAACAGAAGTCGCCGTAAAGGTAGACGCCCTGCCAGGCCGCGCCCAGGTTCTCCCCCCGGTAGACCACGCCGCCGGTGATGGAACAACCCTGGTCATGGCCGTATTCGGCCACGGGGAAGACGAATTCGACCCCCGCAGGCGGGCTGCCTTTATAGGGGTGCGACCCCTCATAGAAAGGCCAGCCGAAGTTGACGCCGGCCGGCAGGGGGGCCAGCAGCACGTTGACCTCTTCCCAGGCGTCCTGGCCCACGTCCGCGATGTAAAGGTCGCCGGTGGCAGGGTCGAAGTCGTACCGCCAGGGGTTGCGCAGGCCGGTGGCCCAGATTTCCGGCAGGCCGCCGCCCTGCACGAAGGGGTTATCCGGCGGGATGCCGTACGGTTCCTGGTTCACGTCGATGCGCAGCATCTTACCCAGGAGCACCTGGGGGTTTTGCGCGTAGTCGTGGGGGTCGCCAGCCGCGCCGCCGTCCCCCAGGCCGATGTAGAGATACCCATCAGGGCCGAAGATTAAGTGCCCGCCGTTGTGGTTCCCATAGGGCTGTTCCACCCGCAGCAGCCGCAGTTCCTGGCCCGCGTCGGCCTGCAGGGTATCGGGGTTCACAGGGTAGCGGACCACCGCGGTATCCCCCTGGCGGTCGGTGTAGTTCACGAACACCCAGGGGGTTTGGGGGAAGTCCGGGTGAAAGGCCGCGCCCAGCAAGCCCTGCTCGGCCCCGCGGGTGGTCACCCGGTCCCGCAGGTCGAAGAAGGGTCGGCGCTCCTGGCCGTCCCACACCCAGCCCATGCCGCCTCGCTCCAGCACCAAAAGGTACCCTGGCCGGCCAGGGATGGGCACCAGCGCGGTCGGCTGGTTCAACCCTTGAATGACCGGGGTCCAGGTCGCGGTTTCGGGGGAAGGCAGGGCTTCGGCGCCCTGCGGGGTTGTGGGTTGCGGGCTGGGTGTGGGAACTTCAGGGGAAGCCTCTGCC
>JALXBY010000097.1 GCA_026991215.1 Anaerolineales bacterium | reverse complement strand
TCGGGGTTCCGGCTGTTGATGGTGACCACCGCGCCCTCCCTGGCCAGGGCCTGGGCCACGGCAAAGCCCAACCCCCGGCTGGCACCGGTAACCAAGGCACGTAAACCACGCAGACCCAAGTCCATGGTGCACCTCCGGAAAATGGTCGGTGGTCGTTCGTCGATGGTCGATGGTCGATGGTCGATGGTCGGTGGTCGATGGTCGTTCGTCGTTCGTCGGTGGTCGGTCGTCGATGGTTGGTGGTCAGGCGGAAGGGGTGCCGTTGGGCGCTTCCTTAGGCAGGCGAATGACGAAGGTGGTGCCCTGCGCCTCTCCGCTTTCGACCCAAATGCGGCCGCCCATGGCCTCGACCGCGAGTTTGCAGAAGGCCAGCCCCAGGCCGCTCCCACCGCTGCGGCCGGGCACCCGGAAGAAGGGCTGGAAGATGCGTTCGCGGTAGTCTTCGGGAATGCCGGGGCCGCTATCCTGCACCTGGATTTCGACCCAACCGTCCGGGCCGGGTTGGGCCTGGACGCGGACCCGCCCACCCTCCGGCGTATAACGGAACGCGTTGTGCAGCAGGTTAATCAGCACCCGCCGCAGGAGTTCTGCATCGGCCCACGCGGTCAGCGTATCTGGCTGCACCTGGGCCGAGAAGTCCTTGCCCTGGGCTTCGTCCCAGAAGCGCAGGCCCCGATACACCTCTTGAATCAAAGGGGAAAGGCGCACGGCTTCGGGACGCACGGGCATCTGGGCTTCCCGCAGGCGTTCCAGGTCCTGCAGGTTTTGCAGGAGCATCAAACTGTGTTCCAGGGCCACCCGCATGTCCGCCCGAACGTCGTGGATGTCGGCATCGGTGGGGCAGAGGGCCTCCAGCCCGTTCATGATGATGGCCAGGTAGTTGCGCAAATCGTGGGAGAGCATCCGGGTCATCTGGTTGCGGGCTTCTTGCAGTTCTTTCAGTTTGCTATAGGCCTCCTCCAGGGCCTGGAACTGGTGTTCCAGCAGCCGGTCGGCCCGGCGGGTGAGCACATACGTCACCGCGGCCAGCAGCCCGGCCGCGGCTACCAGCGTACCTCCAATGGTCAGGCTAATCTGCCGCATCTGGCGCAAGAAGGGAGATGCATCCATGTACACTTCGACAATGGTCAGGTTCATGGCCGGGTCGGGAATCGGGTAATACACCTCGACTACGGGGCCGGAAATATAGGCTTGCAGGTATCCCAGGTCTTCCGGGTAGACCAGGAAGACCTGCACCTCGGAGCCTTCATAGTGGTTTTCCAGTTCGGGGCGGCCCACTTCGATTTCTTCCCGTTTCATGCCCACACGGGAGGGGTCCGGGCTGAAAATCAGGCGGAGCTCCCGGTCATAGATGTGCGCCCAGACGATGCCCAGGGCCTGGGCATGTTCCTGGTAGTCATGCATCAACTGGGTCTGGACTTCCAGGCTGGTCCACTTTTCGGGCGGGTAATGGTCCAGGGTAGTTTCAAAGATGGATGCCAGCATCCGGGCCACGGCCAGGCCTTCGTTGCGCATTTCCCGCAGCACGAGGGAACGTACCGAAACCTGCAGCACCGCCAAAACCACTGCGATGCCGACCAAAAGCGTCACAAGTTCCCACAACAGCAACGTGGGAAAGATGCGAAACCGCCTGGCCCGCAGGTCTTCCATGTACAATGCTCCCTCGATGGTGACCCCATTCTACCAAAGCCGGAGGCGGAAGCATGTCCGCGATTTCCGATATGCCCAGCGTGTGGGAATGGCTCAAAGCCGCGCTGGCCCGCCGCTTTCCCGGCCTGTTCCCCCAGCACTGGCAGTGGGATGAAGCCACCTGGCAGCAGTGGGAAGCCCTGTTGCAGGCCCACCCCCAGGAACGTCGCGGGACCGCCCTGCCCCCGGCGCCCAGACCTGTTGTAAAGCCCCAACAACCCGCCGAAGCGCCGGCCGAAGTCCCCAGGCCCGCGGCTGCGGCCCCGCGCCGGCCCCGGTGGACGGCCCGGTCCCTGGCCTGGCTGGTGCTGCCCCTGGCCGTCATGGGGCAGACCCTGCTGAACCCGCCCCGCCGGGCGCTGCTGGCCGGCCTGTTCTTCTACGCCTTGGC
>JALXBY010000096.1 GCA_026991215.1 Anaerolineales bacterium | reverse complement strand
GTACACCCCTCGAACAAGGTGGCCCCGACCACGCGCCGTGAATGTCCCTTTACCGCCAAGCCGTTATAATCACGGGCCGAACCTCAGCAGCGGAGGCAGCGCCCATGGTCACCCTGCCCAAGTACGTCTCCCTTACCGCCGGCCATGCCGAGGGCATCGACGACCTGACCGCCTTCGACAACGCGCTCAAAGCCGCGGGCATCGCGGACCTGAACCTGGTCAAGGTGTCGTCCATCGTGCCCCAGGGGGCCCGCCTCGTCCCGTTGCGGGATTTCCCTGTAGGCAGCCTGGTCCCCACGGTGTACGCCCAGGCATATAGCGACGTCCCAGGCCAGACCGTGGCCGCGGCCGTGGTCATGGGCCTCAGCCCGGATGGGCGGGGCGTCATCATGGAAAGCCACGGCGTGGGCACGCGTGAAGAGATGGAAGCCATCGCCCGGCGCCGGGTCGAGGCCGCGTTTCAGGAACGGGGCCTGGAACTCCATGAAATCCACGCGGTTTCCGCCGAGCACACGGTGCAGAAGCACGGGTGCGCGGTGGCCGCGGCCGTGTTGTGGGGCGACGAACTGGAAGAACTCCCCGACCAGTGGCTGACCGAAGCCTGGACCCCGGACGCCCGCTTCGGCGTGCGGGTGCGGGAAGAAGTCTTCTCCCTCCGGTCCCCCTATCAGCACATCCAAATCGTGGATACCTTCCAGTTTGGCCGGATGCTGTGGCTGGAGGGCACGGTCCAGGCCAGCGAAGCCGACCACTTCGTCTACCACGAAATGCTGGTCCACGTGCCCATGCTGCTGCACCCCGGCCCGCGACGGGTCCTCATCGTGGGCGGCGGCGACGGCGGCGCGCTGGCCACGGTGTTGCAACACCCGGTGGAAGAAGTGGTGCTGGTGGAAATCGACCGGGAAGTGGTCCGGGCGGCCCAGGCGTACCTGCAATCCTTCCACCACAACGCGTTCGAGGACCCACGGGTGAAACTGGTCTACGAAGACGCCTTCACCTACCTGGAAAACCGCCACGGCCCCTTCGACGTCATCCTGATGGACACCACGGACCCGGTCGGCCCGGCCATGCGGCTGTTCACCCAGGATTTCTACGGCCTGGTGAAGCAGAACCTGGCCCATGCCGCGCTGGTCAGCGCCCAGAGCGGTTCCCCCTGGCTTCAGCCCGAAGTGGTGGCCCGCAACTGGCGGGCCATGAAGCCCCATTTCGAGCATCTGGCCCTGTATCTGGCCAGCATCCCCACGTATCCGGGCGGGCTGTGGTCCTTCACCTTGGCCGGGCGCGGAGTGCGGCTGGAAGCGCCACTGCCCGTGCTGGAGGAACGCTTCCGCCACCTGCAGGGCAAGACCCGATACTACACGCCCCAGGTGCACCAGGCGGCCTTCGTGCTGCCCCCCTTCGTGCAGGCTCTGTTGCAAGAAGGATAGACGAAAGCAGCCCGCGGGCCGCAGTGAACCAGTCCGCGGGCTGCTTTGGTATCAAAGTCCCCTCCACTTCAGGGCACCCCCTGCCAGCGGCACAGCGGCTGGGCTTGCCTGTTGACAGCGGATACTCCCTGGGGCTTACGCGTCCTGCGAGGGTTCTTCGGAAGGCCCTCCCTCTCCCTCTGCGGAGGCGTAAGGGTCTTCCTCGGCCGTAATGGGAATGACCGAGAAGCGCACCGCCGTGCGCACCTGGCCCTGGATTTCAATTTCCACGAACTGGGGGATGAACGCGATGTGGTATCCATCCTGCTGGAGGTACTGGCGGGCCAGAATCAGCGCCTTGACCGCCTGATTGACCGCACCCGCGCCAATGGCCTGGACCTCAGCATAACGATGTTCGCGGAAGACACCGGCGATGGCTCCGGCAACCTTGTAGGGGCGGGACTTCGCCGCAACCTTGATTACGTCCATGTCGGGCCTCCTCCGGCACGGTTTGGCTCGGCCCAATTGTACAGGATAACGACGATTCTGCCAAATTAAAAGAATCAGCGGGTGCGTGCAAAAGTTGCCGAATCAGGCGGCCAGGGGGAGGGGGTTCCGTAAACGGCGGAGGAACGCCGTCCGGGCTTTGAGGGTGAGTTCAGCCCCATCTTCGGT
>JALXBY010000095.1 GCA_026991215.1 Anaerolineales bacterium | reverse complement strand
GGTCAAGGCCAAGCGGGTGCCGGCCGGTCTGCGCGGGCACTTCCAGAAGGCCGGCGTGCCGCCCCTGCGCTACTTGAAGGAATTCCGGGTCGAGGACGACCCCGGCGTCCAGGTGGGGGATGTGGTCACGGTGACCGTGTTCCAGGAAGGGGACAAGGTGGACGTGACCGGCTGGTCCAAGGGCCGGGGGTTTGCGGGCGGCATCAAGCGCCACGGCTTTGCCCGCCAGCCCAAGACCCACGGTCAGACGGACCGGCATCGGGCGCCGGGTTCCCGCGGTGCGAACACGGACCCTGGCCACACCTGGAAGGGCGCGCGCGGCCCCGGTCACATGGGGAACGAGCGGGTGACCATCATCGGCCTCACGGTGGTCAAGGTGGACCCGGAACGGAACCTGATTGCCATCAAGGGCGCGGTGCCGGGGCCAAACGGCGGTTTGGTGCTGATTCGCGAGAGTTACAAGAACCGCAGCGGAAACGGGAAGTAACCCGCTGCCCAAACCCTCTGTGGAGCAACAGCCACGCCAGCAAGGAGCGCTGCCATGAAGGTACCGGTCTACAACATGCAAGGGGAACAGGTGGGCGAGGTGGACCTGCCGGCCAAGATTTTCGAGGCGCCCATCCGCCCGGATTTGATGCACCAGGCCTACGTGCGGCAGATGGCCAACGCCCGGTTGGGTACCCACAGCACCAAGACCCGGGGCGAAGTCCGGGGCGGCGGCCGCAAGCCGTGGCCCCAGAAGGGTACCGGCCGTGCGCGGCAGGGGTCCATCCGTGCGCCCCAGTGGGTGGGCGGCGGCGTCGTGCACGGCCCCAAGCCGCGGGACTATTCCCAGGACATGCCCAAGAAGATGCGCCGCGCGGCCTTGCGGTCGGCCCTTTCCGTCAAGGCCCGGGATGGGCAAATCGTGGTGGTGGACGAACTGAAACTGCCGGAACTCAAGACCCGGTTGATGGACGAGGCCCTGACCCGACTGGTGGGCGAAGAGGATACGGTGCTCATCCTGCTGCCGGAAAACCCCAAGCACAACGAACAGTACTTCGTGGTGGCCAAGGCAACGGCCAACCTCCCCTATGCCAAGACCCTGCTGGCCAACTACCTTAACATCCGGGACTTGCTGGCCTACGACCGGGTGTTGATTCCGCTGAAGGCGCTGCGCAAGATTGAGGCCATTTTGGGGTGATTGGGGAGGCTGAGCGGGTATGGCCGACGTGGTGTCGCTGCCGCCAAATCTGGAACAACAGGTGGCGCAACTGGTCCGAAAATATCTGGAGGAATACCTGGGGCAGCAGGAAGCAGCGGTACCCCGAGAAGGATGGCAGGTCGTCTTGGCGCGCCTGGACACGCTGCAGAAGTATATGGATGCCCGGTTTGAGGCCATCCTTCGGGAGATGGACAAACGTTTTGAGGCGGCAGCGCAAGAGCGGCAGTTGATGCTACGAGAGATGGATAAACGTTTCGGGGCGTTGTTGGAGTACGTGCAGCAAGGGTTCGAGGCGGCAGCGCAAGAGCGGCAGTCGATTTTGCGGGAGATGGACAAACGTTTTGAGGCGGCTGCTCAAGAACGACAGTTGATTCTGCGGGAGATGGACAAACGTTTTGAGGCAGCGGCTCAGGAGCGGCAGTTGATTCTGCGAGAAATGGATAGGCGTTTTGAACTCGTGCAGCAACAGATTACGCGTTTGCAATGGATATTCATCGCCTGGATGAGCGTCTTGAGCACCGTTATCGGGTGGTTGCTTTGGGTCGTAACTGGGGCACTGAAGCGGTGAGTGGGTTCGCACCGCATCACCCCGAGGAAGAACCGTGAAGGAGGAACCGGCCATGTCCGATGTCAACCTGTACGATATCCTGCGTCGACCCATCATCACCGAGAAGGCCGTGGCTCTGGCCCGGAAGTACAACCAGTACACCTTCGAGGTCGCGCCGTATGCCACCAAGCCGTTAATCCGGGAGGCGGTGGAAAAACTGTTCGACGTCAAGGTCAAGAAGGTCACGGTGATGAACGTACCGGCCAAGCGCCGTCGGGACTGGCGGACCAACCGTTGGGTGATTCGACGCAAGGGGTACAAGAAAGCCATCGTGA
>JALXBY010000094.1 GCA_026991215.1 Anaerolineales bacterium | reverse complement strand
GTGCCTGCGGGGGCGCCTGCGGCGCCTCATGCCTTCCACCAAACCAGCGGGTAAGCCACTTCCACAACCAACGCATCACGCCAACCTATGCGGAAGAGGGTTCACCGGCAAGGCCCAGCGCACGCGCGAGGGACTGCAACAGCACGGGCGCATCGCCGGCCGAGAAGACCAGCACCACCGCAGGCGGCCGCGCGTGCTGCAAAAGCACGGGCACGGCTTCCTGAGGTGGACCCACCCGGAAGACCGGCAGCCCGGCAAAGGCCTGGTCCAGCAGGTCCGGATGGTAGTCCGCGGGCCGCGGCTCCCGGGCCGCGTAGACATCCGTCACCACAATACCATCGGCCTGGGCCAGTGCGTGCACGAATTCCGGCAACATGCGCAAGGTGCGGGTGTAGGTATGAGGTTGCCACACGGCCCAGAGCGCGTGGTCAGGGTAGCGCTGCCGGGCAGCCTGCAGGGTGGCCTGAATCTCCACAGGGTGATGGCCGTAATCGCTAATCAACACCCAGCCCCGGCCCTGGGCCACCACGGTGAAACGTCGGCGCACGCCCTGGAAGCCGGCCATGGCCCGGGCCGCGGCCGCCACGTCCAGGCCCAGGCGGTGTACCAGGGCCAGCACGGCCAGGGCATTGCGCACGTTGTGCTCCCCCGGCAGGGGAAGCGTGACTTCCGGCCCCGGTTCCCCTTGCAGGAGGACCTGGAACCGGGTCCCCGCGGGGGTTGCGGCCAGCACCTGGGCCTGGTAGTCGTCCTGGGGGTCGAGGCCGTAGGAAAAGGCGGGGGTGTGGCCCGCGACCACGCGGCGGGCCGCATCGTTCCTTCCCCAAAACAGCACCGGCCCCTGCACCCGCTTCACGAAGGCCTGGAAAGCCTCCTCATAGGCCGACCGGGTGGGGAAGAAGTCGGGATGGTCGTAGTCCACGTAGGTCAGAATCGCGGCCGCGGGCTGCAGGCCCAGGAACATGTGGTCGTACTCGTCGGCCTCGATGACAAAAAACGGCCCCTGCCCGGCCCGGCCACTCTGCCCGGTGTTCTCCATCACCCCGCCCACGATGTAGGTGGGGTCCTGGCCCAGTTCGGTAAGCACCCAGGCCAGCATGGCCGTGGTGGTGGTCTTGCCGTGGGTACCGGCCACGGCCAGGGTGCGGTACCCCTGGGTCAACTGAGGGAGGAAGTCCTTGCGGGTGAGCACAGGGACCCCGCGAGCGCGGGCCGCGTCCAGTTCTGGGTGTTCCCGCAGGGCCGAAGTGTGCAGCACCAGGTCGGCATCCTGCACGTGGGCCGGGTCGTGGCCCAGGAACACGGGGATACCCAGGGTCCGCAGGGCTTCCACGTTCGCGCTCCATTGCCGGTCGCACCCCGTGACCCGGTAGCCCCGGGCGTGGAGGATGCGGGCAATGGGCGTCAAACCGGTTCCGCCAATGCCGATGAGATGGATGTGGGTGGGCATGGTGGTTGTGGTCGATCGTCGATCGTCGATGGTCGTTGGTCGATGGTCGTTCGTCGTTGGTCGATCGTCGATGGTCGTTCGTCGGTCGTCGGTCGTTGATAGTCAATGGCCGTTCGCCGACCGCTCACTGCCGACTGCAGACCGCCGACTGCCGACTGCGCACTGCGGACCGCGCTCAAATAAAAAGCACGATGATGAGCACGCCGGCGACGATGGAGGCGATAATCATACCGGGCCAGCCCAGACGTTGGGGCAGCGACCAGCGAATGAGACCATCGACCTGCTCAGGAAGCCGTTGCACCATTTTCGAGAGTTGCTCCTGGACGCGGGGGTCCGGGTGCGTGAATTGGGCGGCCACCTCCGGTGAGATCATCCAGGGCAGCGGGTACCCCGCCTGCTTCAAATAGTAAAGCAGGGTGGACATCAACAAAAACCCGTTAAACAGCCCCAAGACGAAGCCCAGGAGCATGTCCCGTACGGTTTCCCGTCTGGTGCGGGCCTGCATCTGGCGGACGCGGGGGGTATGGAACCCGAAGAACAGAACCACGGTGACCACCAGAGCCCGGGTGTAGAACGCGGCCGCGGACTGCCCCTGGGGGAAGATTTGGGCCGGGAAATACCGTTCCATCACGGTGACGAAGGTGATGCCCCAAATCAAGGCAATCGTATTGATGAGTTCCTTGGCCCATCCCCGTAAGAATCCCATGAGGCCAAACACAACCACGAAGGTCCAAAACAGGGCCAGAATGCTAACCATGCGTTGCTCCCTCCCCGGCGAGTTGACGCAAGCCCTCGGCGATGTGCTCCGCGGCCTGAGGCCGGAACAGGCCCCGCATGGCCCGGGCCATGGCCTGGCGTCGTGCAGGGTCGGCCATCAGGTCCAAAACCAACGGGGCCAGGTCTTGGGGAAGCCGTTCGTCCGGAAGAATTATGGCGGCCCCACGCTCGGCCAGGTAACGGGCGTTCACCTGCTGGTAACGCCAGGCATAGGGGTACGGCACGAGCACAGCGGGCAGGCCATGGGCTGGCAGTTCCCCCAGGGTCGAAGCGCCGGCCCTGGCGACGGCCAGGTCCGCCGCGGCCAGGGCCGCGCCCATGGTTTCGTGCAGATAAGGGAACGCGCGGTACCGCTCCCGCAGGTCTGGAGGCAGGTCCTGGATACGTTCCTCCACCATGGGCCAGTCGCGGCGGCCTGAGATGTGCACCACGTACATGCGGGGCAGCAGCCGCGGCAGGGCCTCCAGCAGGGCCAGGTTGATGGAACGGGCGCCCAGGCTGCCGCCAAAGACCAAAAGCACCGGCGCATCTTCCGGCAGGTTCAGGGCCTGCCGGCCCCGGTCTCGGTCCCAGGCCAGAATCTCCTTGCGCACCGGGTAGCCCACGACCTGGGTCGAAGCGTGGGGGAAGAAGGCCCGGCTTTCTTCCACGGTGAGGAAAATGTGGGTAGCCAGCCGGGACAGGGTCTTCAAGGCCATGCCCGGTTCGATGTCGGGCACGTAGAGGGCCAGGGGCACCCGTTTCCAGGCGGCCAGGCCCACGGGCCCGGCCACGTACCCGCCGGTGGTGAACACCACCTGGGGCCGGAAGGCCCGCAGGTGCCGACGGGCCTGAAGGTACCCCCGCCAGGTCTCCCAGGCGTTGCGGGCCATACGGGTCAGGCCCACACCGTGCAGGCCCCCGGCGCGGATGCCGGCATAGGCAATCCCGGCCCGGGGGACGAGTTGGGTTTCCAGCCCCTTTTGCGTCCCTATCCAAAGGACCTGGTCCGTCTCAGGGAGCCGTTGGTACACGGCCAGGGCCGGGTACACGCCGCCCCCGGTCCCGCCCGCGCAAATCAACAACCGCATGGGGCACGACCTCCGTCTCCGGCTCCGAACCGCCGCGGGCTGCGCTCAGCATCAAGCCCACAGCGCTCAAGGCCGCGACCAGGTTGGAACCACCGTAACTGAAGAAGGGCAGGGAGTTGCCCGCCTGGGGAATCAGGCCGACCATGCCGCCCATGTGGATGAAGGCCTCCAGCACAATCCACAGGGTCATCCCGGCCAAAAGCAACCGGGCGAAGGGGTCCCGGCTGCGACCGGCCAGGTACAGGCCCCGCCAGAGGAAGAGCACGAACAAGAGCAACACCACCAGGGCCCCGACCGTCCCCCATTCCTCGCCAATGACCGCGTACACGCTATCGGTATGGGGAAGGGGCAGTGCGTAAATTTTACCCCGGGCCTCGCCCGGCCCTAAGCCAAACCAGCCGCCCCGGATGAAGGCGAAAAAGGCCTGCCGCATGTGGCCGGGGACCTGGGTCGGGTCCTTCCAGGCGATGATGTAGGTACTCAAGCGCTCCGCGGCGGGGGGGTACATCCACATGGCCACCCGCAGGCCCAGGAAGGCGGCCAACCCGGCCGCGGCCAGGGCCAGCAGCACCTGAACCGTGCGCATCCCGGCCAAAAGCAGCATGAACACGCCCAACAACCCGGCCGTGCCCGCTGCGCTCAGGTCAGGCTGGAGAATGAGGAGCAAGACCACGATGCCGATGACCGTGCCGCCGTGCACCCATAACTGCCAGGGCGAGGTGAACTGCCGACGTTTCCGGGTCAGCCAGGCGGCCAGGTAGACCACCAGCAGGGGCTTAATCCACTCGCCGGGCTGAATGGACCCCCGGGGGAGCAGGGTACGCATGTGTTCGCCCGTGACCAAGTTGCGCACGTCCAGCACGAGGAGCAGGACCAGCCCGCCCAGGGTGGGCGGCAACAGCCAGCGGGGGCGCAGCAGTTTACGGTAGTCCCAGAAGGCCAGACTGAGCATCCCCACCATACCCAGGGCCACGAAGAGCACATGGCGCTTGAGGAAGAAGTAGGGGTCCTTATCGGTACGGCTCAGGGCAAAGGGCACGGAGGCGGAATACACCACCACAAGCCCCCCCAGGACCATGAGCACGGTCAGAAGCAACAGGGGCCAATCCAGGCGCTGGGCCTGGCGGGCCACCCGCGCCCAGAGGGGCGGCGCGGGGTCCGGCTTGGGCGGGATGGGGGCGCGTGTTCGGGCATCCAGCATGGTTCGTACTCCTGTCTCCTGCTGACTGACCACTGTCCACTGTCCACTGACCACTAACCACTGTCCACTGTCCTCAAGAATCGCCTGCCACCTCCTGGACCCATTCCCGGAAGCGTTGCCCACGGACCTCGAAGTTGGGAAACTCGTCGAAACTGGCCGCGCCGGGCGAAAGCAGGACCACATACCCAGGCCGGGCCCGTTGCGCGGCGGCTTCTACCGCGTCGCGCAGGCCCCTGGCCTCGACCACCTCCTGGGGCTTTTCCCCCGGCACCCGTTCCAGAGCCTGGAAAATCTTCTCCCGGGCCGGCCCGAAGACGATGAGCACGTCCACATGCTCCCGGACCACCGCGGCCCAATCCTCCCAGGGCAAGTCCTTGTCCTTGCCGCCGGCCAAAAGGATGAGGGGACGCCCGGCAAAGGCCCGGATACCGGCCATGGCGCGGGCCGGTGTGGTGGCGATGGAATCGTTGACCCAGGTCACGCCGTTGCGCTCCAGTACGATTTCCAGGCGATGGGGCACGCCGGTGAAACCCTCAAGGCCCTGGGCCAGTTCCTGGGGGGCCAGACCCGCCAACAACCCGGCCATGCTCGCGGCGGCCACGTTGCGTAAGTTGTGTTCCCCCACAAGGCGCACCAGGCTTTGGGGGAAGAGGGGCACCGCGCGGCCCGCCGCGTCCCGGAAGACGAACCACCCTTCTTGCAGGAAGACCTGGGGCACCGATTGGGGCGCAGGCTTCAGGCCAAAGGCCGCCAGCCGGCCCGGAGCCTTTCGACGCAGCCCCCAGGCATTGGGTTCCTCATGACCCAACACGGCCCAGTCCCGCGGCCCCTGGTGCAGGAGGATGTTGGCCTTGGCCGCGATGTAGGCTTCCATGGTGCCGTGCCGGTCCAGGTGGTTCGGGGTGATGTTCAGCACCACGCCCACCTCGGGGGAAAGCCGGGCCGGTTCCAGTTGAAAACTGGAAAGTTCCACCACGGCCAGGTCCTCGGGGGCCAGTTGGTCCGCGTAGTCCATCAAGGGCGGGCCGATGTTGCCCAGAACCCAGACCCGTCGGTACAGCCGACCTTCAACCTGCCGGGCCATCCGGCCCAGGAGGGTCGTGGTCGTGGTCTTGCCCGCAGCGCCGGTGATGCCCACCACCGGGCACACGGCCACTTCCAAGAAAAGGTGGGCATCGCTATATACGGGAATCCCCCGCCGCAAGGCTTCCTGAATCAATGGAAGTTGCAGGGGCACCCCGCCGGAGACGAAGACCGCCTCGACGTCGGCCAGGGCCTCCAAGGGGTGGCCGCCGGTAACCCATTCGATGGGCAGGTCGGCCAGGGCGGTACGGGCCTGGGTCAGGGCCTCCCAGGGCTTGCGGTCGTTGAGGCGCACCCGCGCGGCATGGCGGGCCAGGTAACGGGCCATGGCCAGGCCCTGCCGGGCCGCACCCACGACCAGCACCCGCCGGCCCCGCCAGCGTTCGGGGGCCGGTTGGCGATGACGTTCGAGGGGAGGGAAAAGGGGTGTGGACATGGCGATCGGAAGGGAGCGGTTAGCAGTTAGCAGTCAGCAGTCGGCAGTCGGCGGTCAGCGGTCAGCGGTTTGAAGCAGGCGGTGCGCCGGGTGCTGCGACCTGCACCCGCGTGCTGGCCTGCCGCTGGGCGCGGCGCAGCCACCACAGGCGACGCCGACGCCACAGGGGGCCAATGGCCTGCCGGACCGCATACTTCGCGGCCATGACCGAAAGCAGGCCGCCCCCCTCCCGGCGGTAGACCCGCCACATCTCCGGCCAGCACCGGTCGTCGGCCTGGATGGTCTTGGAGTCCAGATGGATGCGGAAATAGGCCCAGTGCCGGGGTACGTACCGCAGGGCCGCACGGCGGGCCAGCCGGACCCACAGGTCGTAATCGAAAGCATAATACAGGCTTTCGTCCAAAAAGCCCACCTCCCGCACCAGGTCGGCCCGGAAGAAGGCCGTGGCCTGAGGGATGTGCACGAACCCCCGCAGCAGTTTCCGGTAATCCGTCTGGGCCGAGGGGAAGCGGCCCAGAACCCGGTTTTCCTCGTCGATGTACAGGGCATCGCCATAGACCATGCCTACTTCGGGATGGGCCTCCAGGAAGGCCACGGCCTCCCGCACCGCGTGGGGGGTGTAGATGTCGTCGGAATTGAGCCAGGCCCAGATTTCCCCCCGGGCCCGGGCAAAGCCCTTGTTGATGGCATGGGCCTGCCCCCGGTCCGGCTCCGAGACCCACCAGGCCAGGCGGTCTTCGTACTTGCGGATGATGTCCACACTGCCGTCGGTGGAGCCACCATCCACGATGATGTACTCGATGTGGGGGTAATCCTGGTTCAGGACCGAGCGGATGGTGTCTTCGAGGAAGCGGGCCTGGTTGTAGGAGGGCGTGACGATGGTCACCAGCGGGGGCATGGGCAGCCTCCAATGTCCGCCAAAATGGGCTATGCAGAAAGCAGGAAGGCCTGGAACACCTGGTTGGCCAGCATCCTGCCCCTGGGGGTGAGGCGCACCCGCACAGCGGTGCGCTCCAGGAGGCCCTGGGCCTGCAACGTACGGGCCACGTCCTGGTACAGGTCATCGAAAGCGCGGCCCACGACCTGACGAAAGCGTCCCAGGGGAACACCTTCTTCCACCAACCGCAAACCCATGAGCATGAACTCCTCGGCCCGTTCTTGGGGCGTCAGGCGGTGGTAGACCACGGTGGCCGGGGTCCAGGGGAA
>JALXBY010000093.1 GCA_026991215.1 Anaerolineales bacterium | reverse complement strand
CTGCCCGAACGTACCCTGCAGGCCAGCCTGAAAGCCGACGCGGTGCTTCTGGCCGCGGTGGGCGGTCCCCAATGGGAGGACCTGCCCCCTACCCGGCGTCCCGAGGCCGGCCTGCTGGCCCTGCGCAAGGCCCTGGGGGTGTTCGCCAACCTGCGTCCCATCCGGGTCTGGCCGCCCCTGGCCGAACGCTCCCCCCTGCGGCCCGAACGGGTCCGGGACGTGGACTTCCTCATCGTGCGGGAGTTGACCGGCGGGATTTACTTCGGCCCCCGGCAGGAGGCGGAAGACGGCCAGGCCGTGGACACCATGGTGTATCGGGCGGAGGAAATCGCGCGGGTGGCCCGGGTCGCGGCCCGGCTGGCCCAGGCGCGGCGGGCGCGGCTGGTCAGTGTGGATAAGGCCAACGTGCTGGCCACATCCCGGCTGTGGCGGCGGGTGGTCACTCAGGTCGTGGAAGAGGCGTTCCCCCAGGTCACCCTGGAGCACCGGCTGGTGGACGCCATGGCCATGGACATCCTCCGCCGGCCCCAGGAACTGGACGTGGTGCTCACCCCCAACCTGTTTGGGGATATCCTCAGCGACGAAGCCGCGGCCCTGACCGGGTCCCTGGGCACGCTGCCCAGTGCATCGTTGGGGGAAGCCCAGAACCGCCTGGGCCGCGCCCGTGGACTGTACGAACCGGTGCATGGCAGCGCGCCGGATATCGCGGGCCGGGGCATCGCGAATCCGGCCGGCATGTTGTTCAGCACCGCGATGATGCTGCGTTACAGCCTGGGCCTGGAGGCCGAAGCCCGTGCCCTGGAGGACGCGGTGGTCGCGGCCTGGCAGGACGGCTGCTTTACCCCAGACCTGGCCCCGGACCCCCACCGGGCCTGCGATACCCACGCCTTCACCCAGGCGGTGCTGGACCGGTTGGGGTAGCCCGTTTCACACGCCCATAACTCAAACCAACCACAGCCATGGCCCGCTGGACCCAACGGATACCACCCTTTGCCTGGCACGCTTTGGCCCTGCTTGGGGGCCTGCTGTACTTCGCATGCGGGGTAGCGTTCCTCTTCAATCAGCGAGCAATCCTGGATGAAGGCCTTTACCTTTACAAAGGCCTGTTGTTCGTCCAGGGTGTGTACCGTCCCTTCCAGCCTTATGGTCCATGGGTCAATCACATGCCCCTGTCCTTCCTGATATATGGCTGGGTGCAGCAGGTCTTCGGCCCGGGCCTGTTGATTGGGCGGGTATTGAGCCTGGCCCTTTCCCTCATCGCGCTTGGTGTGCTGTGGGTATGGGTGCGGCACTGGGCCGGAGACGCCTGGGCTGCCTGGGCGGTGTGGGCATGGAGCCAGACCGTAATTCTGGCCCGGGTGTACAGCATGGCCCTATCACAAGCGCCGGCCATGTTCCTGACCGTGGCTGCGGTGGCGTTGCTCATGCGCCGGAGGGTGGGCAACGTCGCGCTTTTCCTCGCGGGCGTATTGGCCGGTGTGCTCACCGTAACCCGGCTGAACATGAGTCCGGTGCTTGTCGTGTTGGCCCTGTATGCAGTCTGGCAGCATGGCCGCCGCGGGGTCCTGTTCTTTGTGCTTCCCGCGTTGGGCGTGGTGCTGGTCGTGCACGTTGCGTACTGGCCGTACATTCTGCGGCTCTGGCTTAAATGGTGGCCCTTCCCCCTGCCTGATACGCCCTTCTTCCGTGACCTGGCCGTGAGACCCGGGGGCGAACCCGTGTGGCGTTACCAAAGTGATGCCGAAGCCCGGCTTTCCCTGAGCGCGGAGATGTTCCGGTTGTATGCCCTACCGTTGTTGGGCTGGGGGCTGGGCCTACAGGCCATATTGCGGCGAAGACCTGGTCCGGCCATTCTGCTCTGGCTCACAGGGTTGACGACGGTACTGCTGGCCCTGCACGCCTGGGTTACGTTGTTTGGCGCCCAGGGGGAAGCCCTGCTCTTTTACATCGCTTTTTTCGCCCCGTTGATGCTTGGGCTGCTTCCCCTGGTATTGCAGGCCGGAACGCCCGGCCTGAGCATGTGGCTTGGCTACGGTCTGGCCCTTGCCGCGGCCGTGGCTGTGGCCGAGTTCTCTACGCTGGTGGAATGGAGGGTCCGTTGGGCTTACCGGCTCCGCAAGGCCCTGGGGGAAGGATATGCCCCGTTTCAGGCTATACTGCGAACCCTGGCCCGCCCCCTGGAAGCCCTGGGCTTCCCTCGCGAAGCGGCTTGGCTGGTGCTGCTTGGCCTGGGGCTTGTGGTTTTGCTTTTGGGTACCTTTTGGCTCCTTCGGAAACGCGGTTGGCCTAGAGATTTTGCCCCGGGCTGGCTCGTTGGCCTGTTCTTTCTGACTGCGGTCGCGGCAACTCCTGCCCTTTCCGGCGCTTTCCGGGTTTACGACTGTCCCAATGGGCTGGCCGCGGTCGAGGTCGCAGGCCAGGCGTTGAACCGGGTACTTCAAGAGGGTGACCGGCTTTACTGGTCGGGCGGTCAGCCGGCCATTTTGCTTTATGTGGAAAAACCCATTCACCTGTTCCCGGCCCAACTCAACGGGGCCTTCAACCGTCGCCGTGGGGGGCCAACGGAGACCCTGCATCGCCTGGGCTATTGGAATGAGGTCCTGGATGCCCGTTGGTTCGAACAGGCCGACGTGGCCCTGCTGGCGGAAAAGGCTTTGCGCCAGGATGAAACCTGGCGAGACCGAATGAAGGGATGGAAACAGGTCGCTGTGCTCCCGGCCGTGAACCCATGCCAGCCTGAAACCGCGCTGGTGGTTTTCCGTCGTCCATGATTCCTTTCAAGTTAGGCAGCAAGGTGGCCTATGCCGCGTGTGTCCATCATCGTCCCGGTGTTCAACGAAGCACCCAACCTGCAGCCCTTGCACGAACGGATTCACAAAGCCATGGAACGGGTTGGGGTTTCCTGGGAAGTGGTCTATGTAGACGATGGCAGCACCGACGCCAGTCCTCATATCTTGGAAGCCCTGGCCCGGCAGGATCCGGAACACGTGCGGGTGGTGGAACTGCGGCGGAACTTTGGCCAAACCGCGGCCATTGCCGCGGGTATCGACCATGCGCAGGGGGATGTGCTCGTCTTTCTGGATGCAGACCTGCAGAACGACCCAGAAGACATTCCCAAACTGCTGGCCAAGCTCGAGGAAGGGTACGACGTGGTCAGTGGGTGGCGTCGCCATCGTCAGGACCCCTTTCTCACGCGCGTGCTTCCCTCGCGCATAGCCAATGCGTTGATTTCATGGGTCACCGGTGTGCATCTCCACGATTACGGGTGTACCTTGAAGGCCTACCGGCGGGAGGTGCTCACCGGGTTTCGGCTGTACGGTGAGATGCACCGTTTCATCCCCGCGTATGCAGCATCGGTGGGCGCACGCATTGCAGAAGTGGAGGTTCGGCATCACCCCCGACGTTTTGGCCGTTCCAAATATGGGCTGAACCGCACTGTTAAGGTGCTGCTGGACCTCATCACGGTGAAGTTCCTGCTCGCTTTCTTCCACAAGCCCATGTACCTCTTCGGGGGCATGGGCTTGCTGTTGGTGGTGCCCAGTATGCTGCTGCTGGTCTTCCTTGTGGTGCGCAGGGCTGTATGGAAGGTGGCCCTGTTCACTTCGCCCTTGTTCCAACTCAGCCTGATGTTCATCATCCTGGGGTTCCAGTCCATCCTCATGGGGTTGATTGCCGAACTTTTGGTCCGTACCTATCACGAGGCCCAGGGGAAGCCGGTTTACGTGGTCCGCCGTCGGCTCAACCTGGGTGTGGAGTCGCACCATGCGGATACTCGTGTTGACCCATGAGTATCCCCCCATTGGCGGGGGCGGGGGCAGGGCCGCGCAACTCCTGGCCCGGCACCTGACGCGGTTGGGGCACACCGTGGAGGTGGTGACCTCCCATTACCAGGACCTGCCCCGAAAAAACCAGGAGGTCCCCGGTCTGCAGGTGGTGCGGCTGGCGGTGGGCCGGCGGGAACCCTACCGGGCCGACTTCCTTTCCATGTTGCGGTATGTGCTTGCATCTACGCTGTGGGCCTGGCGTCGGATGCGTTCCCGGCCTGTGGAGGTAATTCACGCCCATTTCGCGGTCCCGGCCGGCGCGGCCGCGTGGGCCGTGCACCGCCTGACCGGGATACCCTATGTGCTTACCGTACACCTGGGCGACGTGCCCGGCGGCGTGCCGGAGAAGACCGACCGCTGGTTCCGCTGGCTTTACCCCTTCACCCCGCGCATCTGGAAGGAGGCAGCCCGGGTTGTGGCTGTGAGCCGACACACCCAGGCCCTGGCCTGCCGAGCCTATCCGGGTGTGGCTGTCGAGGTGATACCCAACGGCATCGACGTGGAAGCCCTGGCGCCATCGCAGGTGCGGCTGCACACCCCGCGGCACATCGTGTTCGCGGGTCGCCTTGTACCCCAAAAGGGGCCGCTGACCTTGATTCGGGTGCTCCACCGGATACGAAACCTGCCCTGGAAGGCCACTTTGCTTGGCGATGGTCCCCTTTACCCACAAGTTGCCCAGGAAGTGGAACGGCTGGGTCTGGGCACACGCATTCGGCTCCCGGGCTGGGTCCCGCCCGAAGCGGTGCTGACCGCGTTCGACGAGGCCGATGTGCTCTTTATGCCCTCGCGGCAGGAAGGCCTGCCTGTAGCCGGGCTTCAGGCCCTGGCCAAAGGGCTGGCCCTGGTGGTCTCACGGGTTGGCGGCTTTCCCGATTTGGTGCACGAAGGCGAAAACGGCTACCTGCTGGACCCCGATGACGAGGCCGGGTTTGCCCATCGGCTGGCCGAACTGCTGACCGATGCGTCGCGGCTTTTGGCCTTCCGGCAGGCCAGCCTGCGCCTGGCCCGAAACTTTGACATCCGCCGGGTAGCCCAGGCATACGACCGGTTGCTGCGCGCGGCTTGCAGCCTGTAAGCCGCAGTCCGCCAATGGCCGAAGGCCGATAGCCAACGTTCCACGTCAAATCAGGTACAATGGTTCCGCTTTCGGACCTGGCTCGGAGCATCCCCATGCGTGAAACCGGTCTGCGCCGGGAGGACATTGCATGAACACGCATTCCAAACCCCACCGCCATGTGTGCCACGGCCAGACCCAGGAAGCCTCGTGGGGCTGGACCGGCATACGCCGGCCGCTGGAAGCCGACGGCGGGGACGTGTGCCTGGTACAGCATCGACCGCCCTGGCTCTACCTGGCCGTGGCCGACATCGCCGGCAAGGGGAAGGAACCTGCCCGCTGGGCCGCCCAGTTGCAGGCCGCCCTGACCCAGGCCCTGGACCGCGAGGCCAGCGCTGCTGCCATCCTGCAGGCGGTGCGGCGGGCCATGGGGCCGCGGCTGGCCGAAGCGGACATCTTCATCACCCTGGCCCTCGCGGTGGTCAACCTGGAGGATGGCACCTTCTCCTACGCCAACGCCGGGCACGCGGCCGCTTACCTGCTCCGGGCGCAAGGCCCCCAGGTGGAACGCCTCCCGGCCACCGAAGTGCCGTTGGGCGTCCCCCTCAACGGCGCGCCCGGCCAGGAGCGCCAGGGGCGCTTCGACCCTGGCGACGTCCTCTGGCTCTACAGCGACGGCGCGACGGAAATCATCGACGCTTCGGGCCACATCTTCGGCCGCAGCGGGCTGCTGGACGTGCTTTTGGCCGCGCGGGAAGCCCCCCTCCCCGCGCAGGTTCAGGCCGTGCTCCGGGCCTTGGGGTTGCACCGGGGGGGCCAGCCTTTCCCCGATGACCTCACCCTGCTCGTGCTCCGCCGCCGGCCGCAACAACCCGCGCTGGAGGGCTTCCCCTTCGTGATTCAGGCCCGGTACCTGCACGTGCGCGCGGCCACGCAGCGGGTGCTGCGCCAGATGCGCCTGTGGGCCCGCCGCTACAACCTGGACCTGCCCGATACCTTCTTCTTCCGCTGGGAACTGGCCGTTTCCGAAATCCTGACCAACATCGTGCAGCACGCCTACAACCACCAACCCGAACGCATCCAGGGCGTGCTGCTCCTCTTCCCCGAGGCCATGGTGCTGGACGTCTGGGACGCCGGCGCGCCCTTCCAGGGCGACCTGGCCGTCTATCTCAACCAGCCGGACCCCTTCCCCAGGGAGAAGGGCTACGGCCTTTACCTGGTCCACCAGAGCGTTGACCAGGTGCGCTATCACCGCATCCTGGAACGCAACTGGTGGCGGCTCCGGAAGGCCTTCCCCCAACCCATTTCGGCGTAAGCCTTTGCAGAGACCTTTGGAGTCACCAGGGAGGCGCCATGAAAATCGAAGTGCAACGTCCCTCGCCCCAAGTGGCCGTGGTTCACCCTCAGGGCCGGGTGGATGCCGTTTCCGCACCGGACCTGCGGCACATGCTGCGGGAACTGCCCGAACAGGGCGCGGTGCACCTGGTGGTGGACCTGCGCGACGTGCCCTTCATGGATTCCTCCGGCCTGAGCGCGTTGATTTCCGGGCTCAAGGCCGCCCGCAGCCACGGCGGGACCCTGGCCCTGGTCTCGCCCACGCCCCCGGTGCGCATGGCCCTGGAACTCAGCATGCTGGACCGCATCTTCCCGATTTACGAAACCGTCGAGGCGGCCCTGCAGCACCTCACCGGCGGTGAGGAAGCATAAGTCCGTATCCCCCCTGTTGGCCTTCCGGTTGGCGGTTACGCGGTTTTTCCCGTCTCCAGGGGGAATTGCGTCCAGTCCCGGCCCGCGCCCCGCAGGAACGCGTCCCCGGTTACGGGCTTGCGCCCTTCCAGCTGCACCTTGGTGAGGGCCAGCCAGCCCTGGCCTGTGGTCACCGCGGGCAGGCCCTGCCAGATGCGGGGCAGGCCCGGCGCCTCCTGGGGCGCGTCTTCGACCGCGCGGGCCTGGAGCACCTTCAACCGTTTCCCCTTCCAAAACGTGAACGTGCCCGGCCAGGGGTAGAAGGCCCGTACCTGACGGGCCAGCCGTGCGGCTGGTTGGGTGAAGTCCAGCAACCCCTGCTCCCGCCGCAGCATGGGCGCGTAGGTGGCCTGGCTTTCATCCTGAGGCTGGGGCTGAATCTCGCCGGCCAGGTACCGGGGCAGGGTCTCCAGCAACAGGTCCGCGCCCACCTGGGCCAGCCGCTGGCTCAGGCTCTCCTGGGTATCCTCCGGAAGGATGGGCACGGCCCGCTGGCTGAGGATGGGGCCGGTATCCAGGCCTTCGTCCATGAGCATGATGGTCACGCCGGTTTCTTCGTCGCCGTGCCAGATGGCGTAGGCCACGGGCGCGGCGCCCCGCC
>JALXBY010000092.1 GCA_026991215.1 Anaerolineales bacterium | reverse complement strand
CCGTTTGCAACACCGCACGTGCGCGTTCTTTCGGGGTTTCTGGAGCGGTCCCTGCATCGACATACGCCAGAACCCGGTACAAGGCATTCCAGGCCTCTCGATTTCGAATGGCAGGGGCATCGGGTTCGATACGCGGACGCCGCAAAGGCTTGCTCACGTAAGGGTCGTTCGAGCCGCCCAGTATCCCCGATAGACGGTTTCGCTCAAAGGGAACCACCGCTTTCTTGCACAAACTGCGCGCGTCAATGGCAACCCGTTCTGAAGCGGTCGGCGCGCCGGCCTGTAAGGCCAGGACGTCGATATTGGGACAGATGTAGACCGCCACGCTCTGGGTCAGTAAAGCATAGCGCAAGGCCTTGACGCCCACTTCTGGCCGACGCAGGTCGAAGAGGCGGTAGACATCCTGGCGTATCGGCTCGGGGAGTTCCGGGGCCGGCCGGTCAGTGGTTTCCCAAAGGGACTCCAAGGCCTGGCGGGCCTGGGTCGCGAGGGACTGCCGGGCTTTACGCGCTTTGTGGAGGGACGAACACAAATCCTCGGGCTTCGAGTCGGGCGCGGACGCGGGCATGGTCCTCAATCTCCTCGGGGGGGTAGTTCATCCACAGGCTCTCCTGCCGCTTGGCCTTGGAAGAGTGTATGGTGCGCATCGGGGCATCGACCCGCCACCAATCCCCGTAGAGTTCGTCCATCAAAGGCGTCCGATAGCCCGAAAGGGCCACCTTGCCCTGCACCTCATGCAAAAGCCGGGCCAGCCGTATATGGTCTTCCTCACTCATTTCGTACCCATAGGCGTGGGGGTCGGTCCGGCTTTCATGCAGGTACGGTGGATCAACGTAGAACAGGGTTTCAGGGGAATCGTAGCGCCGGATGACCTGGAAGGCATCATCGTGTTCGATTTGGACGGTACGCAACCGCTGGGCCACCAACCAAAGGCCTTCGATGCGCGAAATCCATCGGGAAACCGACCCTGCCATGCCCCGCCGGCTGGTCCGCAGGCACCAGGCCCAGCGACCGGGCGTGGCCTTCTGGGCCAGACCGATGCGCACCTGTTCCGCCCGAATGAAGAACAACCGAGCCCGTTCCACCGCGGGGAGCCGGGGATCGCCCCGTTTTTCCCAGGCCTGCACGAACTCTTCACGGGAAAAGGGGGTCAAAAGCAATTTTTCAATGAAGGTTTCGGGGTCATCCCGCAGCACGCGGAAGAAGTTCACCAGGTCGCCGTCGATGTCATTGTAGGTCTCCACAGGGGAAGGAGGCTTATTGAGCAACACCGCAGCCGAGCCGCCAAAGGGTTCACAATAATGATGTGCTGGCGGGAGCAAGGGCACAATCCAGTCCACATGGGAATACTTCCCCCCGTACCAGCGAATTGCCAGGAGCTTACGCCGGCCCTGCGTCGTCATCTGGGCTGGGAATCCAGGGTCCGGCAAGGATAGCTGACGCTGCACCATCTCCCACCGCCTGAGCAGAAAACACGGGTCCGGTTGTTGCATCTGCCAAGTCCATGACGGGTTTGGTTGGTCGTTCTATACCTCCTACCCCTCACCCACATATGCCACGGCTTCGATTTCCACGGCCGCGCCTTTGGGCAGGGCCGCGACCTGCACCGCGGCCCGGGCCGGGTACGGCTCCTGGAAGAACTCGGCGTACACCGTGTTCATGGCCGCGAAGTCGCGGATATCCCGCAAGTACACCGTGACCTTGACCACGTGCTCCAGCCCCGCGCCCGCGGCTGCCAGCACGTGCTTCAGGTTGGTCAGGGCCTGACGGGTTTCGGCCTCGATGCCCCCCTCCACCAACTGGCCGGTCTCGGGGTCCATCCCCAATTGGCCGGAGCAGAACACCCACGGCCCCACCTTCACCGCCTGGCTGTACGGGCCAATGGCCCGCGGGGCCTGTTCCGAAACCACGGCTTGCTTGGTCATGTCCGCACCTCCTGCCTTGGGGCCGGCTGGCGGGAAGCGCCGGTGCCAGGCCCGCCGCACTTTCTCGAAGGTGACCTCCAGGGCTTCGGGCAGCACGCGAGCCTGGGCCAGGGTGGTCATGAAGTTGGTATCCCCCAGCCACCGGGGCACCACGTGCAGGTGGATGTGTTCCCGGATGCCCGCACCCGCGGCCTTACCGATGTTGAAGCCCACGTTGAAGCCCTGGGGATGATATAGCTCCTCCAGCACCTGCATGGCCTGCTGGGTCAGCCGCATGATTTCCAGCAGGGTCGCATCGTCCAGGTGCAAGGGCGTATCCACGTGGGCGTAAGGCACGATCATCAAATGGGCGCTGGTATAGGGGTAGCGGTTGAGCATGGCATAGGCCCGCTGCCCGCGGTACACCACCAGGTTGGTAGGGCTATCCTCCTGCCGCGGGGCCCAGCAGAACAGACAGCCTTCCACCGGAAAGGGGTCTTCGAAATACGCCATACGCCAGGGCGCCCAGAGGATGTCCATGGGTCCGGCCTCGTCAACCGCGTCGATGGGGAGTGGTCAAGGGGTTTCGGTTTCGGCTTCCCGGGTCAGCCAGATGGTCACCGGGCCGTCGTTGCACAATTCTACCTGCATGTAGGCCCCAAACTGGCCGGTCTGAACCGGGATGCCCTCTTCCTGCAGGAAGCGGGCGAAGGCCTCCACCAGGGGTTCGGCGTGCTCCGGCCGGGCAGCGTACACGAAGGAAGGCCGACGCCCCCGGGAGGTATCGGCGTACAGGGTGAACTGGGAGACCACCAGAGCCTCGCCCTGCACGTCCTTGAGGCTGCGGTTCATCTTGCCTTCGTCGTCTTCGAAGATGCGCAGGTTGGCCACCTTTCGGGCCAGGTAGCGGGCTTCGGCTTCCGAATCCCCGTGGGTGACCCCGACGAGCAACAACACGCCGGGGCCGATTTCTGCAATGGTATGGCCGCCCACGTTGACCCGGGCCCAGGCCACCCGCTGCAGCAACACCCGCATGGTGCACCTCCTGGGGTTTTCGTGGGGGAAACAAAGGGGACTCTGGCCCCCGCGTGCGTTACTTCCGGGCGTCTTCCCGGGCCCGGAAACGTTGGATTTGGTCCTCCACGAAGGCCAGAATCAACGGGACCTGGGTTCGGATGTCCCGTTCCTCGATGCGGCCGCCGTTGGCGTCCAGTTCGTCCAGCAGGGATGTCGAAAGCTCCACGGCCAGTTCCAACAGGGCCTTGTAGTACGCCCGCTCGTCCAGCGCGCCGGCTTTGCGTTGGGCCTTGATTTCCCGCAACCGGGCTTCCAGTTGGTCGATGCTCCAGGCCATAGCCAACCTCCCTTCGAGGGGTATTCGGGAAGATGCACGTCGCGGGCCGGTACTGCCCAGGGCTTCTCGCATCCCCCAGGGGAAGAGTATAGTCGAAGTCCGACGTGCCCACGATGAGAAAACAAACACAACGGGGACTGGGGTGCCTGCAGAACCCAGTCCCCGGATGGTCTCGGCAGCACGACCGAGTCTACCCATTACCTCGCATCCTCACGGGCGCGGAAGCGGCCGATTTGGTCCTCGACGAAGGTCAAGAGGAGCGGAATTTGTTTACGGACGTCCTGGTCCTGCATATGGGCTTCGCCCTGCTCCAGTTCGTCCAGCAGGGATGAAGCCAGTTCCACGGCCAACTGGAGAAGGCTGCGGTAATACCCGCGCGTATCCAGATTGCCGCTTTTGCGCTGGGTTTTGATTTCGTCCAAACGGTGTTCCAACTCGTCAATGGTCCAGACCATAACCATACCTCCTTGCAGGGGATGCGGCCCTTTGGCGCGCCGCGTCTCCCCTTCCTCCCAAAGGGTTATGCAAGCAGTCAGCGGTCGGCAGTCAGCAGTCGGCTGCGGCAGTCAGCCGATGTCGTCCAGGGGGTGGCAGTTTGGGAAGGTGCCAGGTGCGAACTCAGGCCGAAACGGGCGGGTTCAGGGAAACCCGCAGGGGAGCGGTGAGGCGACAGAAGGCGCACATACCCGGTGCGGTCGTTGGCTGGCCACAGACCTCACAGGCGTGCAGGGCTTCCTCGGCCTGCTCCTGGATATGGGCAAACGCACCCTGCTCCTTGGCCCGGAGGAAGCCCAGGTAGAACTGGAGTTTGGCGCCAGGGCGGGATTCCTCCAACTTGTTGAGCAGTTCCTTGTAGTAAATCGAGGTCGCGCCCTGGGCAAAGGGGCACTCGTCGTAGATGTACCGAATGCCCCGCAACAGCGCGTACGCGGCCGTTTCCCGCTCGTAGAAGCGCACCAGGGGCTTGACCTTGCGCACCAGGCCATCCCGTTCGGGCAGCACCGGCCCCTGCCGGGCCAGGTAGCCCACCTGCCAGGTCATCACGTTGCCAAAGAGCACGGCCACTTCGTCGTCCAGGTTGTGGCCGGTGGCCAGCACGGTATAGCCTTGCTCCCGGGCCACCCGGTTCATGATGTGGCGCTTGACCAGGCCGCATACCGAGCAGGGCTTGCCGCGGCCCCGCCGCGAGCGGCGGGCCATCTCGGGGATGCCTTCCCCATAGGCCTCCCGCACGTCCTCGACGATGAGTTTCAGCCCCCGCTCGCGGGCAAAGGCCTCCACCAGCGACCGGGACCGGTCGGAGTACTGGATGCCGCCGTCGATCCCCAACCCGATGTACAACCCATCGGCCTGATACCCCAACTGCCAGAGCACATCCCAGAGGGCCAGAGAATCCTTCCCGCCGGAGACGGCCACGAGAATCCGGTCCTGGCGGGTGAACATACGGTAACGGCGGATGGTCTCCTGGGTGTACTTGACGAACCACTCCAGGAAGTGGTCCTTGCACAAGGCCAGCCGATGTTGCCGCATGTAAATCACGGCCCTGGCTTTGCACTTCCGGCACCGCATCAAACACCTCCACCCGAAATCACCGCGATGAGTTTAATCACGTCGCCCGCCTTCAGGCGCTCGTCTTCGGGGATAAGTTCCCCATCTCGCGTGGGCAACACGGCTTCGGGGGAAAGCCCCGCCTGACGGATGGCCTCCCGAACCGTAAGCCCGGCCGGTACCGTATAGGTTTGGTCCCGCAGAATCAACGTGGCCGTACCTTGCTGCTTCTCTGCCATAAGATGTGCTCCTGCCTGGACTGGACAAGGTGCTATAGATTGTACATGGGGAGTCCAAGAGGGAAGTTAGAAATGGGAAGTGGACAGTGGACAGTGGTCAGTGGGGAGGTCTTGCAGGAGTTGGCGGGCGACTTCCTGACCCAGGGCTACCGCGTAGTTGGTGCCCCGGTCCCAGGGGTAGACGTGGCTCATGGAGGCCCAGTACAGGCCGGGAGTCAGCCGTCGCGGGGGCAGGTTGCGGGAAGCCTCCCGCAGCGGCACGGGCTGCGCATACGGAGTGCGGAACAGCCAGGCCTTGCGCACCCACGAAAGGTCGAAGGCCGGCTGCACCCGCTGCAGACCTGGGAGGAACGTGGCCAGCAGCGCGTCCCGGTCCATGCGCATGTAGGGGTGGTCGGGCGGCACGTAATCGCCCACATAGAGGATGTGGTCCCCGCCGAAGTGTTCCGGGGGCACGAAGTGGGTGTGTTCCACCAGAATCAAGAAGGGGAAGCCGGCCCGCTTGGGGATGTTGTACCAGTAATACCCCTCGTCCCGAAACCGACGGCGCAGGGCCAGCACCAAGGTCACCGCGCCCAGGTAAGGGCGGCGCAGGTGCGGCGTAAGACGCTCGCGGGCCGGGGGCCAGACCCGTTCCAAAAAGGGCGGCCCTAAGGTGATGAGCACCGCGGCAAAGGAACCCAGGGTTTGGGTTTCCCCCTGCGCGGTACGGGTCACCAGATGAAAGGCCCCGGCCTCGCCGGTCACCTGGAGCACCTCCCGGCCCAGAAGCACTTCCACGCCCTGGGCCTGCAGCCGGGCAACGATGGCATCGGCCAGGGCCTGAAAGCCCCCTTCGTAGGTGCCCAGCCGCGGGGTCCGGGCATGGACCCGGGCCCAGAACCAGGCCATGTTCACCTCCTGGTAATAGGGGCCGAACTTGCCCTCCAGAAGAGGTTCCCACAAGGTGGTATAGGCGGCCCGGCCCATCCAGCGGGCGAGCCAGGCGTGGGCCGTATGCTTTTCCAGCCGCGACCAGGCCCGCGTCAGCCGCAGGTAGGCCAGCACCAGGCCCATGCGCACCTTGGCCCACAGGCCCAGCCCAGGGAAACGCAAGAGGGCCACAGGGGAATCCAGGGGGTAGAACGCGCCGTCGTGGTACACCACGGTCAGCGGTCGGGAGAAGCGCACGCCCTGGTGCAACCCCATCTCCCGCAACCAGGCCAGGATGTAGCGGTCCGAGGCGAACCAGTGGTGGTAGAAGTACTCCACGTGCCAGGCCCAATGGGGTTCCCGGAAGCCGCCGGCCAGACCGCCGGCCCGGGTCGCCCGTTCCACAAGGGTCACCCGAAGCCCGGCCCGCTGGAGGCGGTGGGCCGCGGCCAGGCCCGCAAACCCTGCACCGATGATGGCCACGTGCATGGCATGGCTCCAGAAAGGAAGTGGCATCCTTGTACCCAGGCCCCCCATTGTAGCACCATCCCCCAACTGACCACTAACCACTGACCACTCACCACTCACCACTCACCACTGTCCACTCCCCACATAGGCCAAATCGCGGGGCACGGCCCTTCAAAACGGCGGATGGGTCCCCATGGGGGGAAGGCCGTACGATAGAAGTCCACCAGCGGCCCCAAAGCGGGAAATTCTTCCTGCGATTTTCGGAGATTTTGAGCGAGGAGTCCCCCCATGGAACATCAACGGATTCGCATCGCCCGACCGTACGCATGGGTCCGGGTGGCGCTGTTGCGTTACCTGCAGGAACGGGGGTTGCATACCCGCCGCACCTTCTGCCTGAGCGAAGCCCGGGCCCAGCAAGGCGCGCAAGTCCCCTGCCCGCACCACGGCCATCGGCCGTGTACCTGTGAATGGTGCACCTATTTGGTGTATGATGAAAACAACGCGCTGGTTGCCACCCTTACCCTGTACGGCAACGAGAAGCACACCTACATCACCTGGCGCGATGAAGAACGCAGCCTCAATCTGCCGCTTCACCTCTGGCAACACCGGCAAACGCTGGACCCCTTTGGGTAACCCGTGGGGGCGCCAAACCACCCCTTTCCCAAAAAGCCGAACCATGGCCTTTGGCCGCGCCCTGGGGCGCTCCATTCAACGCACAGGAGTCAACTATAAGCGAAAGCCTTTTTTGAAGGTGGATCATCCTGAAAGAGGCGGCCATGGCGCAAGAGATGGAACAGCATATGCAGGACTTTGC